>JBGTGG010000026.1:0-4781 GCA_041746855.1 Cyclobacteriaceae bacterium
CGCTTTAAATCTTCACTGAAATTGCGATTGACCCGTTCCGTAACAGTCAGTTTTTCATACTCCTTTAATGTAGCCATATTTGTCTTGCTTTTTGGTGTCTGTAAACTCCAAAAAACGGTCAACGTATTTCAGGCAAGGACAAGCAATAACCCACAGCCCAAAATTCCTAACTCATACTTCCTAACTCGATACTATTCCATGAATGAAAAGCGCTTAATCGTACTTGTTGGCCCGACAGCTTCGGGTAAAACCGCATTGGCGATTGAATTGGCGAAAAGACTTGATACGGAGATACTATCTGCTGATTCCCGTCAGTTTTTTAAGGAATTGGAAATTGGGACCGCAAAACCCACACAGGAAGAATTAAAGGCGATCCCGCACCATTTTATCAATACACATTCTATTACGGAGCAATATGATGCTGCACAGTTTGGAAGGGATGCTCTTTCCTTAATTCACGAGCTCTTCGAAAAGAAAGATGACCTGATCCTCTGCGGTGGATCAGGTTTATACATTAAAGCGGTATGTGAAGGTTTTGACGATATCCCGGAAATTGACCCAGAGGTTCGCCTAAATCTAAATGAACAGTTTGAAGCAAATGGTTTAGGCTGGCTGCAGGATCAGTTGGTGGATTTGGATCCTGATCAATTTGGCAGGATGGACCATCAGAATCCGCATCGGTTGATTCGTGCGCTTGAAGTAAAAATTGGAACCGGAAAATCCATTCATGAATTTCAAAATAAAAAGCGTTATGACCATCCTTTTTCAATTGTAAAAATCGGATTGGAATTGGCGAAAGAGGAACTTTATGATCGAATCAATAAACGGATGGATCAGATGATTGCTGTGGGTTTGTTTGAGGAAGCGAAAAGAATGGAACCCTATAAAGATCATCAGGCCTTGCAAACAGTAGGGTATAGAGAAATCTTTGATTATTTAGAGGGGTTATATGATTACGATGAAGCCGTCAGGTTGTTGAAGAGAAATTCGAGACGCTATGCCAAGCGACAATTGACCTGGTTTAAAAAGGATGATGAAATAACGTGGTTTGAATTTGTTGATTTCCCTGTAATTTATGAATATGTAAGAAATAGCATTATTTAGTTTTATATTTATTTATAAGATTATGTGATCTTTGTGTGATTCATGTTGTACGGTTATGAAGGTAGGTCGAATAATTGTCTTTGTTATTTTTTTATGCTCACATCTTAATGGTCACGCTCAAAAGGAGCAATTAGAATGGATTTTCGGTTCATCGGGAGTTGGGTTTAGATATAATCCCAATGATTTAAGTACTTCTGTAACAAATGGTAATTACACACCTTACACTCGGGAAGGTTGTTCAGTTGTAAGTAATCCTGTAGATGGAAATTTATTGTTTTATACAGACGGGATTAGTGTACTAGATGCAAATCACCAATTGATGCCAAATGGGGGAAATCTTTTTGGCAACGTTTCTTCATCTCAAAGTGGAATTGTTTGTGTAAAACCCGGAAGCTGCAATCAGTTCTATGTGTTTTATAATGATCGTGTTGCTCATGAATACACTGGTGGTAGTTTATACTATTCGGTTGTTGATTTATCACTCAAAGGGAATGGCGCGGTTGATAGTCCGACTGGTGATGTTTTACAAAATGAAAAGAATAAGTTTATTATAGGGAATTCATCCGAAGCGATGATGCTTATAGCTGATAATGATGAATCAAGATTTTGGTTAATTTCTCCTGAAATTAACAGTGATAAAATCAGGGTTTTTGTTATTAACGAAACTGGTGTTATGCTTCATAGTACATTTAATTCTGGGTTTAATTTATATATGGCTCGGTCTTTAAGATATTCTATTCAGAATAAAAAAATAGCCTTAATTAGTTCACTGGAAAATGATCCCTCAATATTATTGGATTTTGATCCAAAGAACGGTGTTTTAACCAACCCTGTTATAATTCCCGGGACTCCACTAAATTCTTCATCCAGTTCATTTTCAGGATTTTATGATGCCGAATTTTCTGAAGATGGCTCTAAACTTTACCTGTCTAGATTTCATGAATGGCAGAATGATGGAGGTAAATTGTACCAATATGATTTGGATACTCCAGAACAGCCAATTGCGTTGATCTATAAGGTTTCAAATTCCTATTTGAATCATAGTAGCGGTTTAAAGCGGGGTCCGGACAATAAGATTTACCACTTGTATTTGAATACAACGTATAATGACAAAAGAATGATCGGAGTCATTAATGAACCAAATGAAAAGGGAGTCAACTGCAACTACAACCCAACAGGGATAAATTTAGGTAAGAATATTCCATCGGCTCATAAATTCCCTGAGTTTTTGAAATTTACAAATTTAGATTTTCTAAAAATGAATGGTGTAAATTTATCTGGTCCTTTTGGTGCTGACACCTTAATGTGTGATGGAGAAACTTTAATACTAGACGCAAAAAATGATGGTGCAACATATCTTTGGAATGATGGAACTAGTGGGTCAAAAATGTATGTGGATCAAAGTGGATTGTACTATGTAGAAATCAAGGATGAATGTGCAGTCATATACGATTCAATCAATGTTTCTTACATTTCTCCACCTTTTGTAAATCTTGGAGAAGACACAGTTTTATGCTTTGGAACAACTTTATTCTTAAATGCTTATAATGAGAATTCAAATTATTTATGGCATACTGGATCTCAGGAGCCCACTATTTCAATTTCTAATTCAGGAGAGTATATTTTAACTGTTGAAAATAAATGTGGTATATCAAAAGATTCAATAGAAGTTGATATTATAGAAAAATTGCAAATATTGTTTGAAGATTCTTATAATATATGTGATGGTGAAATTTTAAACCTTTCTGCAGAAAATGAAAATGCTACCTATTTTTGGGATGATGGAAAAACGACCTCCACACAAATCATTACTGAACCAGGCCTTTATTCCGTTACAGTGAGTAACAAATGTGAATCATTGTCAAAGTCTACAATTGTTACATCCCTTTTATCGCCAGTGGCGAGTTTAGGACCCGACACTATAGTTTGCTTTGACAAGCCTATAAAGTTAAAAGTCGATAATGATGGTTTTTCGACTTTTATATGGATTAATGGTTATTTAGAGTCTGAGATTCTTGTAAGTGAATCAGGTGAATATACGGTTATAGTTGAAAATCGTTGTGGATCAGATTCTGATACAGTTATCGTAAGCGCCAAAGAAATTAACTTATCCTCTATTCCTAATGTTATAACTCCAAATCAAGATTCTTATAACGATAGTTTTGTAGTTGGCAAGGAATTGATGGGTTCCAGATTAAGGATAATTAATAGGTGGGGAGATACAGTTTATTATTCTAACTCTTATCAAAATAATTGGAGCGGTGAAGGGGTGAATTCAGGAACCTATTATTATACAATAACAAATGAATGTTTATCAAATGACTTTAAAGGTTTTATTCCAATAGCGTCCTAAACGATTAAAAAAAAAGGGGGAGTTTTTTAACTCAAAGTTACCTTTGAGGTGCACAAAAAAACAAACCCCTTCTTGATGTCAAACATAACCTTATTCTCGCAAATTATTTCAAAGCTTGACCGCAGAAAGTTTTCCAAACTGGTAGAAGAAAAGCAGTCTGACAAGCACAACAAAGGTTACAACAGTTGGACACATTTGGTCTCGATGCTTTTCTGCCAATTTGCAAAAAGCCAATCGGTGCGCGATATAAGCAATGGGCTTCGCTCGGCCACAGGCAACCTCAATCATTTAGGTGTCCAGAAAGCCCCATCCAAGTCCACCATCAGTTATCAAAACAAGCACCGCCCATGGGAACTGTTCAAGGACTATTACTTTATACTATTGGAAAGTTTAGGACAGCAGGCAAGATTTAAACAAGTGAAGTTTAAGATCAAATCAAAAATTTTCCTTTTAGACTCTACCACCATCAGCTTGTGCCTGTCTTTGTTTGATTGGGCAAAATACAAGACTGCGAAAGGTGCCGTGAAAATGCACACACTCCTTGATTATGATGGAAACCTTCCTGCCTATGTCAATATCACCGATGGTAAAACAGCCGACAATAAAGGTGCATACGATGTGCCCTTGTTGAAAGGAAGTGTAATGGTGGCCGACCGGTTTTACAATGACTTCTCCCTGCTCAACATCTGGGACAGCAACGGTGTACATTTTGTGGTTCGCCACAAGGAGAACCTTCAATACGTCACTGTAAAAGAAAACAACCTTCCTGAAAACAGGCATGCCCATGTACTCAAAGACGAGGTCATAGCATTGAAAAACACAATATCAAAAGAAAAGTACCCCAAAAAATTAAGAAGGGTGGCCATTTGGGATGATGCCAACCAGCAGGTTATTGAAATCATCACCAACCAAATGTCTTGGACAGCCAACACCATCAGTGAACTCTACAAAAGCCGTTGGCAGATAGAAATATTCTTTCGTGAAATCAAACAACTACTCCACATCAAAACATTTATAGGCACCACCGAAAATGCAGTGATGATACAGATATGGACTGCTTTGATAACGGTCCTTATCCTGAAAGCATTAAAGGCAATGGCCAAGTTCAATTGGCACTTGTCCAACCTAGTGGCATTTATCCGGTTAAATATTTTTGTAAAGATAACCCTGCAAGATTGGCTGGATAAACCCTTCGAAGACCCACCTCCAGTAACAATCCCACAATGCATACAGGGGATCCTATTCTGAAAATCCTAAAAAAGATTTCACATTTAATTGAATTGAACAATTACATCACTAAATCAAAACGTTTAGGACAGTATTG
>JBGTGG010000027.1:0-4317 GCA_041746855.1 Cyclobacteriaceae bacterium
GGTGCTAAAATCCCCAATATCCTTGACTCACTTGTTGTAATGAAAGATGACGGCACCAAAGTAGTGCTCGAGTGTCAACAACACCTTGGTGAGGAACGCGTTCGTACCATTGCCATGGAAGGAACAGAAGGGCTTAGAAGAGGCATGGTTGTAACGGATATGGGTTCTCCAATCCAAATGCCTACAGGCGAAGACATTAAAGGAAGACTTTTCAATGTGTTGGGTGATGCCATCGATGGTATCCCACAACCACAAGGAAAAGGCAGACTTCCTATTCATAGAAATGCACCTGCATTCGAAGATCTTACTACTTCTACGGAAGTACTTTATACCGGTATCAAAGTTATCGACTTGATTGAGCCGTATGCAAAAGGTGGTAAAATCGGATTGTTCGGTGGTGCCGGTGTTGGAAAAACCGTATTGATCCAGGAATTAATCAACAACATCGCGAAAGCATACTCTGGTCTTTCTGTATTTGCCGGTGTTGGTGAAAGAACACGTGAAGGAAACGATTTGCTTCGTGAGATGATTGAAGCAGGTATCGTAGATTACGGTCCTGAATTTATGGAATCCCTTCACGCTGGTGGATGGGATCTTTCGAAAGTAGATCAAGAGAAATTAAAAGATTCAAAAGCAACCTTCGTATTCGGTCAAATGAATGAACCTCCAGGAGCCCGTGCGCGTGTGGCGTTGTCTGGACTTACGGTTGCTGAATATTTCCGTGATGGTGATGGAACAGGCAAAGGAAAAGACATTCTTTTCTTTATCGATAACATCTTCCGTTTTACGCAAGCAGGTTCTGAGGTATCCGCCCTTTTGGGTCGTATGCCTTCAGCGGTGGGTTACCAACCTACATTGGCTACTGAGATGGGTACCATGCAAGAGCGTATTACTTCTACAAAGAATGGTTCGATCACATCGGTACAAGCGGTTTACGTACCTGCCGATGACTTGACTGACCCTGCTCCGGCAACTACGTTCTCTCACTTGGATGCTACTACGGTATTGTCTCGTAAGATTGCTGAGCTTGGTATCTACCCTGCGGTGGATCCGTTGGATTCAACATCCCGTATTTTGAGTGCAGACGTTGTTGGTGATGAGCATTACGATTGCGCACAACGTGTGAAAGAAATTTTACAACGCTATAAAGAATTACAAGACATCATTGCCATTCTTGGTATGGATGAATTGTCTGACGAAGATAAGCAAGTGGTACACCGTGCAAGACGTGTTCAACGTTTCTTGTCGCAGCCGTTCCACGTTGCGGAAGCCTTTACAGGTTTGAAAGGCGTATTGGTTGATATTAAAGATACCATCAAAGGCTTTAATGCAATCATGGATGGTGAATATGACCACTTACCGGAGATGGCCTTCAACTTAGTTGGAAGCATCGAAGATGCAGTTGCCAAAGGAGAGAAAATGATGGCAGAAGCCAACGCATAAAATTTAATTGATCAAGAATGCTTCTAGAAATCCTAACCCCGGAAAAAAAGATCTTCGAAGGAGAAGTTTCCATTGCTACCTTTCCCGGTGCTGATGGTGGTTTCCAAATCATGGATCAACACGCTCCCCTTATTTCTTTACTGAAAGAAGGAGTAGTGGAATATAAATCGAAGGAAGGAGCAAAAACTCTAACCATCACCGGTGGTGTTGTGGAAGTGTTAAACAACAAAACCATTTTGTTGGCAGACGGGGTTATTTGATTTGAAAATTTGATGATTTAGGGAATTGCTAATGGAAGATAAAGAGGAGCCTCTGAAGAAATTCAGGGGCTTTTTTTGGGTTTTGGATTTACTAAAATCCTCTCCAATACCAGCTAAAGCAGGTCATCCAACAATAATTGATAATCAGTTACGATTTCCCTATTTTTGATTACTAGCGTTAAAGACACTTCCTTAAAACGGACACTATGAACTTACAATACATCACCGATAGCAATGGACAGACAACAGGTGTTTTCATACCTATACAAGAATGGAACGCCCTAAAATCCAAGTTTATTAAAATTGACGAGGAAAGTGTTGATGTGCCTCAGTGGCACAAGGAAATTGTTCGTAGAAGAATGGAACTTTATAAGAATGATACCGAACAGGCGTTAGATTTTAATTCCTCCTTGAACGATATCGAAAAGGATCTTTGATGTATAAATCCTTTATTCTACCGTTAGCGAAACAAGACATAAAAGAAGCAGCTAAATGGTATAATGATAGACAACTTGGTTTAGGAATACGCTTTACAGAGCATGTTCGTAAGAAAGTTGAATTCATTCGCCAAAATCCCAAGGCGCTGGCAATTCGTTATGAGAATATTCGTGTAAGCGTTCTTGATGTTTTTCCATACATGATTCACTTTTCTGTAGACGATCAACAAAAAATTATTGTAATCTCAGCTGTACTGAGCACCCACCGTGATATAGAGTAACTGAGATAACCAATGTGACAACTTAGATGGAATACTTTGTTTTCGGATTAGTCAGCATCCTCATTTTACTTCTTCTTGTTCAGTATCTTAGTAAAGGAAGATCAAAAGGTGACATCAAGAAAATCCGGCTGGATTGGGGCAATCCTAAATCGAAGAGCCATTTCAATTTTATTGGAATAGAAAAGTATGCCGATACAGTGAAAGAATCGTTTCACCGGCTTACAGATCAAACCCTGGAGGATATTGATTTTCACAAAATCTTCAAATTTATTGACAGAACTACAAGTAAAGTAGGACTACAGTTTTTGTTCAAAAAGGCAATAGAGCCTTCAAACTTAAAAGAAGACCCGCTAGAAAAATATATTCACTTATTCTCTGAAAATAGTGAACTACGAGAAAAAATTCAGCTGGAGCTTAGCAAGCTAAACGATGATGATGCCTACACAATAGTATCCTTGTTGCATGCTACTTCCTTAGAAAAACCTAAATGGTTCAAGCTCCTAACATTGGATGTTATACTTGTATCGAGCCTGCTTATCTTATCTTTTAAATTTCCACTTCTTCTAATTTTTCTAATCTTACCAATCACCATCAACAGCTTTTTACATCTGTGGAATAAGAACAATACGTTTTATTTCATGAGATCAATCCCTCAACTAAATATATTAATTAACGTATCGAAAGAATTGCTCAAAAAAGATGCAACACTCTACAAGCCATCCGTTGAAGAAAGCATAACCGATTTAAAGTCTTTTCAAAAGAAGGCTCAGCTAATTAGATTCGAGAATGGTGGAGTTCTTTCTGACTTCGACATTATTCAGTACGCATTCGATATTGTAAAAGCTGTATTTTTAATTGAAGTGTTTACAATTTTTAAGATCGTAAAAGAATTAAAAGACAAACGTTCTTCTATCATTTCTTTATTCAACTATGTTGGAGAAATCGATTCCTCAATTTCAATCGCATCACTTCGGGCCGGGGAATTAAAAACTTGTCAACCTGTTTTCACGGAAGCAAAAAAAGAAATAGATGCAATAAACCTTTATCATCCTTTAATTAAAAATTGCGTTGAGAATAGCTTAGCGATAAACAACAAAAGCATTTTAATTACAGGTTCAAACATGTCTGGCAAATCCACTTTTCTAAGGACCCTGGCAATTAATTCAATATTAGCGCAAACAATTTACACTTGCTTTGCAACGGAGTTTTCTTCCCCTATTTTGAAACAATTTTCATCCGTTCGTATTGACGACAATCTATTTGAAGGGAAGAGTTACTATTTTCAAGAAGTTAGTACAATAGCTTCTTTTATAGAAGAAGCTAACCTTCGTCACCAAAATATATTTTTCCTGGACGAGGTTTTTAAAGGTACGAATACCGTTGAGCGAATTGCAGCAGCAAAAGGAATACTCTCGTATTTAAACCGAACCAACAATATTGTTGTAGTGTCAACTCATGATATTGAGTTAGCGACCCTGCTAGAGAATGAGTACGACTTATTTCATTTCACTGAAACCATTGAAAGTGATAAACTTCATTTTGACCATAGCATAAAGTCAGGTCAATTAAAAACCACGAATGCTATTAAAATATTGGAAGTATCAGGTTTCCCCGCTGAGATTATTAATGAAGCTCGGCAGATAAGCAAGACGTTAAGAACAGACAAGTAATTAAGGGCATCTAATTACGTGACGCGATAGTTATCTATCTTCGCATCATAATGAAAGATACCTGTTTTATTCCCCTTCCCTCTATACAACTCCTTTCATTGATTCCCGATGAACTCAACGATCCTTTTGATTCAGTCGTTCCAGAAATTTGTAAACTCGCGGCCCTCGATTTGCAGGCGCTTATGCTAAAAAATCAACAACAGTGGCAACTTGATTTTGGTTTGGA
>JBGTGG010000028.1:0-10553 GCA_041746855.1 Cyclobacteriaceae bacterium
TCAAGCTTTCGCTGATCTAAAAATTCAATCGCAAGATTCTCTTTCATTAAAATTTCATGCGCTTACCCTTCTTCAGGATTTAATTCAATTCCATTTGAACGATGAAAACCCAGAGGCTTTGGTGGATGTTGATTTGCAACGCTTACAGTTTGCTCGCCAGCATGCTGTGCTTCCTGAGAAAACTGAATTGTATAGACAAGCTTTACAAAAGCTCGAGAAAAAGTTTATTTCATTTCCGATTTCTACAATTGTTGGACGTAATCGAGCACAACTTTGGATGGAATCAGCCGGCCAATACAACCCATTGGCTTCTGATGATCATAAATGGGATTATAAACGTGCCATGGAAATTTGTGATTCGGCTATTAGCCGTTTTCCGGAATCTTCAGGTGCAACATTGTGTAAGCAGTTACAACAAAGTATTCGAACCAAAAACATTCGTGCTACCATTGAAGAGAATAATTTACCTAATCAATCTTTTAGGGCGTTGATTCAGTATAAAAACTTTACAGATTTACATTATCGTATCATTTCGGTGACCAATAGTGAAGTTCAGGAATTGCGTGCACGTTTAAATCGTGATCGTGAAGGAAGAGAAGAGCAACGATTTATCGAACATTTTGTACGAAAGTCGTTTCTTAAATCAGGAAAATTCACATTGCCGGATGATGGCGACTATCAGGAACATAGCATTGAAGTAAAATTGGATGCGTTGCCTATTGGAGAATACATGGTATTGTTCAGCAATGAAGAAAATTTTGCTACGGAAAAGAATGGACTTGCATTTGCATTCACACGCATTTCGAATATCAGTTATATGAATCGTTCTATTCCTGATGGTAGCACTGAGTTTTTTGTGATTCATCGCGAAACTGGCGTGCCACTTTCAAATGTTTCCGCGGAAGTATTCGCACAGCGCTATGATTATCGAAAGAGTGAAAACACTTCTGTGAAATTGGGGGATTTCACCACCGATGCAAAAGGCTTCTTTAGGATTCCGTTTCAATCGAAGAATGAACAGCGAAATTTCATTGTAAACTTTCGTAAAGAAAAAGATTTTAATAGCACTGTTTCGATTGATCAACAAAACCGCTACTACGGTGGAAACATTTATCAGTATAAGGAAGGAGAGTCAAAGGCAAGGACACAAACTTTCTTCTTTCTTGATCGCGCCATCTATCGTCCCGGACAAACTATTTATTTTAAAGGATTAGTGATCCAAACGGATGGAAAGAATCCCGTAATCAAAAAGAAATATTCAACCACTATAAAACTGAGGGATGTCAACAGTCAGGAGAAAGGAAGCATCAAAGTAACGACCAATGAGTTTGGAAGTTTTAGCGGAACGTTCACTGCACCTTCCGGTGGATTGATGGGGGAGATGGTATTGGAAAGTGAAGATGGCAGTGGCAATGCTTCTTTTTCGGTAGAAGAATATAAGCGTCCTAAATTTGAAGTTGGGTTTGAACCGGTAACCGGATTGTTTAGGTTGGATGATACGGTAAAAGCAGTTGGTTATGCGCGCGCGTATTCAGGTGCAAATATTGATGGTGCGCAGGTACAATACCGTGTTGTCCGTACTGCACGTTTTCCATTTTGGTATTACAGCAGGCATTATAATCGACTATCTTCCGAAGTAGAAATAATAAACGGTACCACGACAACCGATGCGAATGGAAAGTTTGTAATTGATTTCAACGCGTTGGCTGATAAATCGATTGATCCGAAATCCGATCCAACCTTTGACTTTATGGTGTATGCAGATGTGACCGACATCAATGGAGAAACACACAGTTCGTCAACAGTAATATCGGTTGGGTACAAAGCTTTGCAAGTTGGCGTTTCGATTACTGATATTAATTTGGATGAGGAGTTGCCAAAAGAATTTTCAATTTATACCACCAACCTTGCAGGATCATTTGAACCCGCAAAAGGAGAAATAAAAATCTATCCGTTGGAAGCACCCAAGAAAGCTTTCCGAAATAGACTCTGGCAACAACCGGATCGGCATCTTTATACCAAAGAAGAATATTATGCTTTGTTTCCAAACGATTTGTATGCGGATGAAACAAACAAATTTTTATGGCCAAGAATGGATCAGGTACTGAGTCAATCTTTTAATACAGAGAATGAAAAAAATCTTTCGATTCCAAACTTAAAAAACTGGTCACCTGGTGAATATGTTTTGGAAATCACCAGCACAGATCGTTATGGACAATCCGTCAAGGAGATTACCTATTTTAATGTTTATACGCCTTCCGCCAAAAAATTAGCGATACCGGAAGTTCACCGTTTCATTCCTATTAAAAGTAACACTGAACCAGGTGAGAAAGCTTCTTTTGCTGTGGGTACTTCCAAAAATATACAGGTATTGTATGAGGTGGAACAAGATGGAAAACTATTGTCTGCTGAATGGATTAAACTTAGTGATCAACAAAAAGTTTTTGAAATCCCGATTAAGGAAGAACACCGTGGCAACCTGGCTGTTCATTATTCTTTTATTAAGGATAACCGATTGTATGCGGAGAGTATGCAGATCACGGTGCCTTTCTCCAATAAGGAATTAAATATTTCATTTGAAACCTTTCGAAATAAGTTGCAACCCGGTCAGCAGGAACAATGGAAGATAAACATTAAGGGCAATAACACCGACAAGGTATTGGCGGAAATGGTAGCTACGATGTATGATGCTTCCCTGGATGAATTCCGGTCGAATAATTGGTATGCACATTTTTATAATCTGAACAGCGCCCGATTGGGTTGGAGCAGTAGTGCGTTCAATAAAGATGATTTGAATGTTTACATGCAAGGTTGGAATCCATCTTATCCAAACACGCCCGTGATGCCTAACTTTGATTCCTTTAATTGGTTTGGATATAATTTTTATGGTTGGAGACCAATGAACAGTGCGAAGGTAATGATACGGGGTAAAGCTTCTTTCTCAATGAATATGGATGGAGCACAAGAGCAGGAAATGTTAGCTGAATCCGTTGGTATGGATGATATAAAAGAAGAGAATATGAATTTGAATTCTGTTCCTCCACCCCCACTAAGTGGAGACGATAAATCAGGTCACTTTCCAGAAGTTAAAACCCGCTCCAACTTCAACGAAACCGCTTTCTTCTTTCCGCACTTGCGTACCAATGAGAAGGGTGAAGTCAGTATCAATTTTACAATCCCGGAATCGTTGACCCGCTGGAAGATGATGGGATTTGCACATACTCCGGATTTGAAATCGGGAATGACCGTGCAAGAGTTGGTGACCCAAAAAGACTTGATGGTAGTGCCCAATCAGCCACGCTTTTTTAGAGAAAATGATAAAATGATTTTCTCTGCAAAAGTCAGCAGTTTGGTGGATGAGAATTTAAGTGGCGAAGCACAACTCGAATTCTTTGATGCGCTTACCATGAAACCCGTTTCGATTTTTCAAAAAGATCAAAAGCTAACACAATCTTTTTCCATTAAACCAAAGCAAAGCACATCTGTTGAATGGGCAATTGAAATCCCGGAAGGATTACAAGCACTTCAATATCGGATCATTGCGAAAGCTGGTAATTTTTCTGATGGTGAAGAAATGGTGATTCCTGTAGTAACCAACAGCATGTTGGTAACCGAAACATTGCCCCTTCCGATTCGTGGCAAGCAAACGAAGACGTTTACGTTTGATAAGTTGCTCAACAACAAATCAACTACGTTAAAACATAATCGGTATACGCTGGAGTTTACTTCCAATCCGGCATGGTATGCGGTGCAGGCATTGCCGTACATGATGGAATATCCATACGAATGCGTGGAGCAAACATTTAGTCGCTATTATGCGAATAGCATTGCATCGCATATTGCGAATGCGAACCCGCGCATCAAACAAGTTTTTGATACCTGGAAAAATATTCAGCCCGATGCATTGCTTTCTAATCTGGAGAAGAATCAGGAATTGAAATCTGCTCTATTGGAAGAAACACCGTGGGTACTCGAAGGTAAAGATGAAAGTCAGCGGAAGCGTGCCGTGGGATTATTGTTTGATCTAAACCGAATGGCCAACGAACAGGAACGGGCCTTGTCCAAAATTGTAGAAGCACAAACACCAAACGGTGGATTCAGTTGGTTTCCAGGATTCAAAGAAGATCGCTACATGACCCAGCACATTGTTGCTGGTTTCGGTCACTTGAATGTGATGGGTGTGAAAGCATTACAAGGAAAAGATGAGGTTACGAATCTGATTGCACAAGCAATCGCATACATGGATCGGCAAATCAAGGAAGACCACGATGAGCTAAAGAAATTAGCACGACAAGGAAAAATCAAGTTGGAGGATAAGCACATTAACTATATGCAAATCCATTACCTCTATGCGCGGAGTTATTTTAAGAGCAAGGAGATTCCAACTACTTCCAAGGATGCGTTAGATTATTTTATGGGCCAGGCAAAAAAATATTGGTTGAACGACAACTTATATACAGAAGGAATGCTTTGTCTGGCGTTGAACCGATTTGGTGACAGCGAAACACCGAAGGCTATGATCAAATCTTTTTCCGAACGTGCGTTGCAGAGTGAAGAGATGGGCATGTATTGGAAAAGCACAAACGGATATTATTGGTATCAGGCACCCATCGAGCGCCAAGCGTTGATGATCGAAGTGTATGATGAAGTGGAGGGCGATCAACAAGCAGTGGAAGCATTAAAAGTTTGGCTGCTCAAGCAAAAGCAAACGCAAGATTGGAAAACAACACGCGCAACAGCCGAAGCGTGTTATGCTTTATTGAGAAGAGGAGTAGATGTATTGACAAGTTCCAAGCTTGTTGATATCACCATTGGGGATATTAAAGTGGATCCTACAAAACGCGAGGACACAAAAGTAGAAGCGGGAACCGGATACTTTAAAATGAGTTGGTCAGGAAATGAGATCACCTCTAAGATGGGAACCATCAACGTTTCTAAATCCGATGATGGTGTAGCGTGGGGAGCGGTGTACTGGCAATACTTTGAGCAATTGGATAAAATCACGACTGCAGAAACTCCGCTTCAGTTGAAGAAAGAATTGTTTGTAGAACAACAAACCGACCGAGGTCCGGTGATTACTCCGATTAGTAAAGTGAAATTGAAAGTTGGTGATCTGGTAAAAGTTCGAATTGAAATCCGCGTGGATCGAGCGATGGAATACGTGCATTTAAAAGATATGCGCGCTTCAGCATTTGAACCGGTTTCGACTTTATCGACCAGCAAGTATCAGGATGGTTTGTATTATTATGAAAGTCCGAAAGATTTGTCCACGAATTTTTTCATGGGCTATCTTCCGAAAGGGACTTTTGTATTCGAGTATGATTTGCGTGTTTCTCAAAAAGGAGATTTTTCCAATGGGATAACTACAATTCAATGTATGTATGCACCGGAGTTCGCCAGTCATTCGGAGGGGGTGAGAGTTAAGGTTGATTAATTTAAATATGAATCGTTATCTTTGATAACGTTAAACAATTTAGAAAGATGGATATTCAAAGTCTTAAGATTGATATAATTCATTGGTTGACTGAGCTGAAAGACACTGCAGTGTTGGAGAAAATTATGGCCATCAAAGAGGAAGCGAGCGGGTTAACAGCGTCCCAACAAGCAGAACTAGACAAGCGACTTGAGAAATACGATCGTGGCGAAATGAATTTTAAGTCATGGGAAGAAACCAAAAATAATATAAGGGAGCGGTCAAAAAATGCCTTATAGTTACAATCTATCTGACGAAGCTGAAGACGACTTGTTTGAAGCTTACCACTGGTATGAACAGCAACGTATTGGTTTAGGTGAAAAATTTTTAGAAGCACTTGATAATGCGCTGGAAGTTTTACTTAAGAATCCAGCTACTTATCGTATTCGATATAAAGGCAAAGTACGTGGTTACATAGTTCATCGTTTTCCTTTTATAATTCATTATGTTTTTGAGAAGCAAGATGTGAATGTTCTGTCGGTTTTTAGAACAAGTCGCGATCCTGAGGTTTTGAAGAATAGAATTAAGTAGAGTTTATGATTATTCATCACGCATATTTTCAGTCAGCAAATTTGTAACAGACAAACTATATCCAAATTCGAATTTTTATAAAAACATCAATGGCACGTGTACAAATTGAAATACCGGATAATTCTATTTTTGAAACAGAACTTACCGTACGTGTTGCCGATATCAACTATGGTGGGCATGTAGGAAATGATACCATGCTTTCCCTTATGCAAGAAGCCAGAACCCAAATGTATCGTTCATTGGGGTATGAAAACGAACTCTCTTTCGAAGGTTCGATTGGTCAGGTCATCGCAGATGCTAGTGTGGTGTATAAGAACGAGGCGTTTCTTGGCGATATGCTCACAATTACTATCGGGGTAGGGGAATTCAATAAATATGGGTTTGACGTGTATTATCGGATTGTTAAAAAATCGGATGGAAATGAAGTGGCGCGCGGGAAGACCGGAATTGTTTGTTTCGACTATTCTTTACGAAAAGTAGCAAGGGTACCAGAGAAATTGCTGGCGCAATTGACGGGTAATTGAATTGTAGCATTCAGTTCTTTGTAATCTATCTAAACTGCATTTATTTTATCGTGCTAGGAAACTAAAGCTTCCTTTAATCGCGTTTCCATCCCAGTACTAAAAAAATGATTCATGATCGGTAAAGTCTCCATATCTATTCTATACTTCCTTATTTCTGCGCCTGTTTGGAATCTAAATTTTGAAGAAGCCACAAAGCAAGCGAAAGATGAGAATAAGGTTATCTTATTAAATTTTGCTGGCTCGGATTGGTGTGCTCCCTGTATTAAATTGACAAGAGAAGTTTTTGACCAATCTGAATTTCTAGACTATGCAAAGGAAAATCTCGTGTTAGTCCGTGCTGATTTCCCTCGGTTGAAAAAGAATCAATTATCGAAAGAACAAGTAAAGCACAATGAGGCGCTTGCTGACAAGTATAATCCACAGGGAAAGTTTCCATTAACACTTTTAGTAAATGCAGAGGGTGTTGTCGTCCATGAATGGGATGGCTATCAAGGTGTGACCCCTGCCGAGTTTATTAGTCAGATTAATAAATTTTTGAGTGAATAATCCCGTCACCGAATTCACAACGAAGCGCTTTACCCATACACAAAAGTTGATGGGCAATCGTTTTGAATTCTGTGTGGTAGGAGAAGATGAGGCATGGGCTAAGAATTGTTTAGAAAAAGCTGTAGAAGAAGTCGCCCGCATTGAATCATTACTAACCACTTTCAAAGAAGATAGCCAAACGAATCAGATTAATAGCATGGCGGGCATTCGTCCGGTAGTGGTTGATAAGGAAGTTTTTGATCTAATAAATCGATCGCTAAAAATTTCAATACTTACCCAAGGCGCATTTGATATTAGCTACGGATCTATTGATAAACGCTTCTGGAATTTTGACACAACCATGACCGAGCTTCCCGATCCCGAAGTTGCAAAAAGGTCAGTCCGCCTTATTAATTATCGTAATATTATATTGGATCCGGATAAGTGTACGGTATTCTTGAAAGAGAAGGGAATGCGGATCGGGTTTGGTGGTATTGGAAAAGGCTACGCTGCAGATCGCGCAAAGACGATATTAAGAAATTTAGGAGTTACAAACGGAATCGTCAATGCCTCAGGGGATTTGAATGCCTGGGGAGTTCAGCCGAATGGGAAGCCCTGGACAATTGGTGTTGCTGATCCTGAAAAAACTAATTCCCCATTTTCATATTTGGATATTACGGATCGGGCCATTGCAACTTCAGGTAATTATGAAAAAGTAGCCATCATTAATGGAAAACCCTACTCGCATACAATCGATCCGAAAACAGGGTTTCCTGTTACAGGAATAAAAAGTGTAACCATCATTAGTCCAAGTGCTGAATTTTCGGATGCGCTGGCTACACCTGTAATGGTGATGGGAGTTACTGTCGGGTTAGATTTGATTAATCAAATGAAAGGTGTAGGGTGCATACTTATTGATGATAAAAATCAGCTTTTTACATCAAAAAATATAAATATCTTGACTTGAAAAATTTATGAAAAAGGGATTCCTCTTGAGTTTTATTGCCAGCATGATGATGATCGCGTGCTCATCCGTGAAGGATTATCAAAAAGTGTATCTGAATGATAGTGAAATGGAATTGGCCATGCGAAAGACTGAGAAATTTGAAAGCAATTTTCAGCTGTATCGTGAAGGAGCATCCGGTGCAAATGGTGGTAAGACAGGTGGTGGATGTGGATGTAATTAATTGAAATTATGCTACGCATCTCCCTTTTAGCAACTGCATTTTACTTTTCAATTTTATCTTCTTTTTCTCAAAACGTTGGGCGTAGTGATTCAGCGTATCAAGCAAGAAAACTTAAATTTGAAGAAGTTAACTTTCTCACTAGTTATTACCATCAAGAAGGAAATAATGCAGCAGTTACCGGAGGAATCGGTTCGGAAAAATTGTCTGACTTCGCCACTACGATAGATGTAAAACTCACAAAACGTGATCGGAGAAATCGACTTCATACCTTTAGTGGTGAAATTGGAATTGATTATTATACATCCGCATCATCGGACAAAGTTGACCCGCTTACCATTTCGTCTGCCTCTTCGAATGATGTGCGGGTATATCCTTCATTAGGATGGTCGGTTACTAACGAAGAGAAAAAGCAAACGTTTGGTGCGACTGCTGCGGTGTCTTCAGAATATGATTATCTATCGACAGGCGCTGGAGTGTTATTCTCAAAAGATTCGAAAGATAATAATAGGCAGTTTACAGCACGTCTTCAAACCTATATTGATTTTGTATCCATTATTTATCCGGTTGAATTGCGACCGGGGCCTGAAAGCGGACAACAACCACGAAACACTTACTCAGGATCTTTTTCACTTTCACAAGTTATTAACAAGCGGTTACAAGTGGCGTTGATTGCGGATGTTGCTTTGCAACAAGGCTATTTGAGCTTGCCGTTTAACCGGGTCTATTTCAATGATGGTTCCCACGGAGTCGAAACTTTACCGGATGTTCGGTTTAAATTACCGTTAGGATTACGGGCAAGTTACTTTATGGGTGATCATGTTATCATCCGTGCATTCTATCGATACTATACAGACGATTGGGGATTAACGGCACACACCATTAATTTAGAAACCCCGATTAAGATTACACCTTTTATTTCTATAAGCCCTTTCTATAGATTCTATGAGCAATCCGGAATGGATTATTTTGCACCGTATGAAATCCATACACCGAATGAGGCCTATTTTTCTAGCGATTATGATTTATCAAAATTCACTAGTCACTTTGGCGGAATATCTTTTCGCGTTGTTTCACCAGATGGTGTTTTTAAAATACCACACCTTAACACATTGGAAGTGCGCTACGGACATTATGATCGTTCAACCGGCTTAGTTTCGAACATCATTGCCTTACAAGCAAAGTTGAAGTAAGAATTACTTAGTTAAAATCGGTATGTTGGTAACGAGTACCATTAAGTCTTCGTCATTCACTACTTTCTTTTCATCAGCCACGACAAGGAAATTCTCATAGAGTGTATTTAACTCTTCACCCTCGAAAGTATAACCAAGCAATTCAGCGCGATGCTTTAATGCAGCACGACCACTTCTGGCAGTAAGGATAATAGAAGAAGATGGAACACCTACCGTTTCCGGGTTGATAATCTCATAGTTTTCAGAATGTTTTAAAAAACCATCCTGATGAATTCCAGAAGAATGTGCAAAAGCATTCGCGCCAACAATTGCTTTATTGGCTTGTACCGGCATCCGCATCATACCTGAAACTAATTTACTCAACGCATAAATTTTATCAGGCTTAATATTGGAATGCAACCCCAAATCTTTGTGCGTGTCAATGATCATGGCTACTTCCTCCAAGGAAGTGTTTCCAGCACGTTCACCTATTCCATTCATCGTTACTTCGGCTTGTCTTGCTCCATTGATCAATCCAGCAATGGTATTAGCAGTCGCCAATCCCAAATCGTTATGACAATGAACAGAAATAATAGCCTTGTCAATATTTTTTACATTCTCTACCAAATATTGGATTCGCTTTCCATACATGAATGGCAAGCAATATCCCGTTGTGTCGGGAATGTTCACCACATCCGCTCCCGCAGCGATCACCGCTTCAATCATCTGCGCAAGGAAAGCAATGTCAGCGCGTCCGGCATCTTCGGCATAAAATTCTACTTCATATCCTTTTGCTTTTGCATACTCCACTGCCCAAACACCTTGCTCCAACACTTTCTCGCGTGAGCTTTTGAATTTGTGTTTGATGTGAATATCAGATGAGCCAATTCCGGTATGGATTCTTCCTTTCTTAGCGTGGTGCAGTGCTTCAGCAGCAACATCAATATCTTCTTTGCGTGCACGCGTTAGGGCACAAATAGTAGGCTCACTAACAGCCTTCGATATTTCAACAACCGAAAGAAAATCTCCCGGGCTCGAAATTGGAAAGCCTGCTTCAATTACATCAACACCCAGTGCTTCCAGCTCACGTGCAATTATTATTTTCTCATCTGTTTTTAATTGACACCCTGGTACTTGTTCGCCA
>JBGTGG010000029.1:0-4609 GCA_041746855.1 Cyclobacteriaceae bacterium
GAGCTCCAAACTGCTGAATGCTGCTGGTAGTTCAATCATTGAGAATGCAAGTGGTAATTATAAATTCTTAACCACCTGGCATTTCAATTTTGGGTTTAACCGGGTAGAATTCAGGATAGCAGATGGATTTCATGTTAATTACAAAATTATGCCGTTCGCTCTTTATGGATTTATCTATTCAGCCACCGGTGCGCAATTTAGTTTATCCAGAACATTTCAGTTAGGGCAGCCAGTTTTCTTAGCCGATTCCATAACCAATTCTGGCAGGTCATTTGAAGTTGATGGGTTTACCATGGTGAATTCAATAACAGTTCGAAATACATTAAAGTATAACAACGAACTTATGGCGCATGAAATAATTCACTGCTATCAATACGAAGGATTTGATGTTTTCAACACCTATTTAGATAAACTCTTACAAATAGGTTAGCGGGGATAAGCATTCTGCTTGGAATCACACTTAAAGTCTTGTCTCCAATTTGCATTTCCACATTTCATCCCTATATTTGCACCCCTCAAACAATGGGGTAAATAGATAACAGTATGGTACGGACATATCAGCCTTCACGTAAGAAAAGAAAGAACAAGCACGGTTTCCGCGAAAGAATGGCTTCTGCCAACGGTCGCAGGGTATTGGCTTCCCGCAGAAGAAAAGGTAGAAAGAAACTTACCGTTTCTGACGAAACCACTTTTAAGCGTAAATAATCAGCTTTCCGGTGATTCCCTGCCGGGGAAATCCTTAATTTCACCCCATGGGGTTGTTTACTTTCCGGAAAGACGAAAGGCTACACAGTAAAATCAGCATTCAGGAACTCTTTGATAAGGGTTCCTCTTTTTATTTATACCCTTTTAAAGTCCTTTTTATGGAGGGAAAGCCGGAGTCGACCGTAAATCAGGTTCTTTTCACCGTCTCAAAACGGAATTTCAAAAGGGCAGTGGACCGCAACAAAATCAAAAGAAGGATGCGGGAAGCCTTTCGGCTGAACAAATCGAAACTTTCAGACTCCAAAAAATTGTTGATTGGCTATATTTATACTCCAAAAGAAATACTTCCTTTTTTGCAGATTGAGGAAGCCATGGTTAAATCATTTAAGCGATTAGATAAAGATGGGAAGAAAGATTAAGTGGGGAATTATTTTATTGGTGCTGGTTTCAGCAACCGTTGCCTTTCGCCAACCCGCGGAAAAGTATTTCGAGATCGCCAAAAGCCTCGATATTTTTGCTACCCTTTTTAAAGAAGTCAATGCCTATTATGTAGATGAGGTAGATCCTAAAGACCTGATCCAAAAAGGAATTGACGGTATGTTGGAAACCCTTGATCCATATACCGATTACATTCCTGAAGATGAAATCGAATCTTTCCGGATCGCCACCACCGGACAATATGCAGGAATTGGAGCCCTTATCGGGGTGATCAATGATAAAGTAGTGATTACACAGCCATACGAAAAATTCCCGGCAATGAAGGCGGGGCTCAAAGTAGGCGATGAAATTATTTCCGTTGACGGGATCAATGTAAAAGGAAAACAAACCTCGGATGTAAGTGCGCTTTTAAAAGGACAACCCAAAACAAAGGTTTCGATAACCGTACTGCGTTCAGGTGTTAAGGATCCAATTTCATTTACCATCCAACGGGAGAAAATACATGTGAGCAACCTGGCTTATAGTGGATTGATCGAGCCGGAAATCGGATACATCAAACTAGATGATTTTACACCCGGTGCTGCGCGTGAAGTTTCGGATGCAGTAGTAAAATTAAAAGTAATGGGCGCCACCGCCATCATCCTCGACTTGCGTGATAATCCCGGGGGGCTCCTTCACGAAGCGGTCAATATTGTCAACATTTTTATCCCGAAAGGAAAAGAAGTGGTGTCAACCAAGGGTAAGATTGATGAGTGGAACAAAACCTACACAACATTAAATAACCCGGTGGATACAGAGATAAAACTGGCGGTGCTTACCGGACCGGGAAGTGCTTCCGCTTCTGAAATAGTAGCGGGTGCTCTACAAGATTATGATCGCGCCATTCTTGTTGGGAAAAAAACATTTGGAAAAGGGTTAGTACAAACAACCCGCCCGCTTACCTATAACAGTCAACTGAAAGTTACCACTGCTAAATATTATATTCCGAGCGGTCGTTGCATTCAGGCATTGGATTATGCACATCGGTTGGAAGATGGTTCGGTTGATAAATTTCCGGATTCATTAAAAACAGAATTCAAAACAACCGTAGGTCGTAGTGTCTTTGATGGGGCTGGTCTTGATCCGGATATAGAAATTAGTGAAGGGTATTTAAGTGTTGTGGCAATTAATCTGATTACCTCCGGATTTATCTTTGACTATGCATCTAAGTATTGCGGTGAGCATCCGGTAAAACCAGACTTCAAAACTTTCCAATTGTCAAATTCCGAGTATGAAAATTTTATGGATTGGATTGGAAAGAAAAATTTCACCTATACTACCCGATTGGAAAAAAGCACTGATGAATTAATTGAAGTATCCAAGGGGGAAAAAAACTACAAAGAACTTTCGCCTCTTTTGGAGGACCTAAAAAAGAGAGTGGAAGAAAGTAAGGAGAACGATCTCGTGCGATTTAAATCTGAGATTATGGAAATCCTTACCGAACAAATTGCTTTTCATTATGCGTTGGATGTGGGTAGGGTAGCGGTGTCGTTGCCAAAAGATAAAACCTTGTTGGAGGCCCGTCAACTTTTAAACGATGAGGAAAAGTATTTAAAGATTCTTTCCTCCATCCAAAAATGAGTTTAATACTGAGCCTTGAAACTTCCACGGAAGTAGGTTCCGTTGCCTTGCATAAGGATGGAAAGCTTTTAACCACCAGCGAAGTACACATTCAATATAACCATGCATCAAAATTGGCAGTAATGATTGATCAGGTACTGGCAAATGCCGGAATCAATCCCAATCAATTGGATGCAGTTGCAGTAACTTCAGGCCCGGGTTCCTACACAGGGTTACGCATTGGCACATCAACCGCGAAGGGATTATGCTTTGCACTGGAGATTCCATTGATTTCAGTGGGAACGTTGGAATTGATGGCCTATCAGGTTTCAAAAAATGCTTGGCATGATGTATTGTTGTGTCCAATGATTGATGCGAGGCGAATGGAAGTATATTGTCTGGTGGCCAATCAATCATTGGAAATTCTTCAGGACATTCAGCCGGTGATTATTGAACCCGATAGTTTTTCCGTCTTCTTATCGAAACATAAAGTTTTGTTTTTTGGAAATGGCGCTGCAAAGTGTAAAGATGTAATTAATAGTCAGCATGCTATTTTTCTGGATGATATTATTCCGCAAGCTTCCCATCTGGGAGTTTTAGCGGATCAGAAGTTTAAAGGAAATGAATTTGAAGATTTGATAAACTTCGAACCGAACTATTTAAAAGAATTTTTGATTAAGCCATCGAAAGCTGTCTTATAGCATGGAAGATCAAAAGGAAATTATAAACAAAGTTGCCAATAGTGCACTCGTCACATTTGATCTGGAAGAATTGTATCAGCCGGGCGAGCGTTTTTTAATTGACATAAAGGATCAATTGTTTCAAGGATTGATTCTTCGCGAAAAAGATTTTCGGGATTTTATAGAAACTACGGATTGGTCTGTCTATAAAGATAAGTTTGTTGCGATCACGTGTTCTGTTGATGCCATCATTCCCACATGGGCGTATCTTTTATTGACCATTGCGCTTGAACCGTACGCCAAACTAATTGTGTTTGGATCGGAATTGGATTTGGAAGAAAGACTTTATCAGGATGCGCTTTCTAAAATTGATTGGTCAAAATTTGAAGGGGCTAAAATTGTTGTGAAAGGATGTAGTAAAGTGAATGTTCCGAATACAGCTTATGTGGAAGCGGTAAGGAAGTTACGTTCAATTGCATCAAGTCTTATGTTTGGAGAACCATGTAGTACAGTTCCGCTGTACAAGCGGAAATAAATTTCATTTTTTTTAGAAAAAGTTATCCACAATTTTTTCATTAAAGCCTTAGTGCTTTACCTATTCTCAAAATTTTCTTGGGCTTTAATCCTGAATAGAGAAAAGTTATTTGGTTTTTAATCATAAACTCAATCGAGGGAAAATTCGTCCCATAAATATTTTGAGAATCCGGGTTAAACTGGGAAAAGTTTTCAACAGGGTATTGCAAAGAGAGAACAATCTATTACCTTTGCACTCCCAAATGAGGGAAGCACAGGTTTAGGAGTGATTTTAAGCCGGTGACATTTCGAAAAAGCGGAAGGAGGCGATTGTCTTTAGGAAGTGGATTTCGGAGACGTTCTTTGAATAGTTGGAATTAGATAGCGGACCACGGAGATTTTCTTTAAGGGAGAATAGACGATAAATAAATTAGAGGGCCAAGGTCGAACAACAAATTGCCTGAAAGGTTGGCCAGCGATGGTTGGTTGATTAGGGATACCGAGAAGATGGGAGACTGTCTTTGAAGTATAAGATTCTTACAATGGAGAGTTTGATCCTGGCTCAGGATGAACGCTAGCGGCAGGCCTAATACATGCAAGCCGAACGGTAAGTTGAGTAGCAATACTTGACCTAGAGTGGCGTACGGGTGCGTAACACGTATGTAACCTACCCT
>JBGTGG010000030.1:0-32622 GCA_041746855.1 Cyclobacteriaceae bacterium
AACTGGAAATGTAGATGTCATTCCAAATGCAATGGCACGCGAAGTATTAACGGATTCCAGCGGAAAAGCAACCGGAATTTCTTTTGTCCACAAAGAAGACATGCAGGAATATTCCGTAAACGGAAAAATTGTAATGCTTGCCGCCAGTGCTTGTGAATCGGCTCGCCTTCTTTTGAATTCAAAATCATCCGCTCATCCAAACGGATTGGCGAACTCCAGCAATATCATTGGAAAATATTTACATGACTCTACCGGTGCTTCCATGGGTGGCGTGATCCCGGAACTTGTTGGAAGAAAACGCTACAATGAAGATGGAGTTGGTGGTATGCACGTATATACACCGTGGTGGTTGGATAACAAAAAACTTGATTTCCCGAGAGGATACCATATCGAATATTGGGGAGGTATGGGAATGCCGGGATATGGATTTGGTTTTGGAATGCAAGGTCAAAATGGAAAATATCCCGGAAGAAACGGACAAGTAAAAGATGCGGGTGGATACGGTGCTTCTTTAAAAGACGATTACCGTTACTTCTACGGATCCGGTTTTGGAATGGCCGGTCGTGGCGAAGCGATCGCACGCGAAGACAACTATTGCGAGATCGATCCAAGTACTGTCGATAAATATGGTATTCCGGTTTTGCGCTTTCACTATAAGTGGAGCGATTACGAAGTGAAACAAGCGAAACACATGAAGGAAACCTTTGAGGAAATCATTCACAATTCAAGAGGTATTGTAACATGGGGAAAATCGGGTGCGGAAGATAATTATGGACTGGAAGCCCCCGGAAGGATTATTCACGAAGTTGGAACAGTACGTATGGGAAGTGATCCTAAAAAATCTGCACTCAATAAATTTAATCAGGCACACGACTGCAAAAATTTATTTGTGGTGGATGGTGGCGCATTCGTTTCGCAAGCTGATAAAAACCCAACCTGGACAATCCTTGCGTTATCGATGCGTACTTCCGAATACATTATTGATGAATTAAAAAAACAAACCATATAGTATTGAGTATTGAGTCCTTAATCTTGAGTCAATTGACACTAAGGACCAGAGACTCAATAATCAAGACTAACTACTAAAGACTAGCAAAGATGGATAGAAGAAAATACCTCAAATCAATGACCATCGGTACTGTTGGTGCCGGATTGTTGATCAATCAATCGTGCGACACGAAACCAGTCGAGCAGGTAGTTCCTACACCAACAAGTGGTATCGACCGACAGCCGGTTGAAAAAGCTTTGGAGGAGAAACTAAATTCAGAAACATTTTTTGATCCACATGAAATGGCGACCATCGCTGTGCTCGCAGATATCATCATTCCCAAAGATGATACCTCCGGCAGTGCAACCGATGCGAAGGTTCCGGATTTTATTGAGTTTATTGTAAAGGATATTCCAAGTCATCAGATCCCCATGCGCGGTGGACTGAAGTGGCTCGATATCCAATCCATGAAGCGACACAATAAAGCCTTCATCGAATTGTCAGGTAATGAACAAATCGCGATTGTGGATGAGATCGCTTTCCCTGAAAAGGCAAAACCCGAAATGCAACAAGGCGTAGCATTCTTTAATAAGATGCGCGACCTCACCGCCACCGGATTTTTTACTTCCGAAATTGGAATTAAAGACTTAGGCTATATGGGCAACCGACCCAACCAATGGGACGGTGTACCGCAAGATGTACTGGAGCAATACGGTTTGAAATATTCCGAAAGGGAAATGAATGAATCAGTGAAGTTTGACTAGATACTAGATACTAGATTCTGGATTCTAGTATCTGGTATCCAGAATCTGTTTCAAGATTACTTTTACTCAATAATTATTTCACATTTATGAAAAAGGATAAAGGCACCAAAACATTTACTCGCAGAACTTTCATCAAACAAGCAACTGTCGCTGCTGCGGGATTTACCATCGTACCACGATTTGTTTTGGGTGGCAATGGCTTTATTCCGCCAAGTGATACACTTTACATTGCCGGCATAGGCGCTGGAGGAAAAGGTGAAAGTGATATGGCAATGGTTGCAAAAAATCCAAAAGCCAAAATCATTTCGATGTGTGACGTAGATGATCGCATGGCGGTGAAATCGCGTACGAATTTTCCGAAGGCAACTTATTACAAAGATTTTCGGGAAATGCTGGATAAAGAAAAATCCATTGATGCCTGTACAGTTTCCACTCCTGACCATACCCATGCCGTTGCTGCAATGGCTGCTATCAAACAAGGGAAACATGTTTATGTGCAAAAGCCATTAACACATGACATTTATGAAGCCCGTATGTTAACAGAAGCAGCCCGAAAACATAAAGTGGTTACCCAAATGGGAAATCAATATGCTTCCGCGGATGGCGTTCGAAAATTTAAGGAAATGGTGGACGCAGGACTTGTCGGGGATGTAACACGCGTGTGGAGTTGGACCAATCGTCCGGTGTGGCCGCAAGGACTTCCAACACCAAGTGGTCAACATGAAGTTCCACAAGAACTTAATTGGGACCTTTGGCAAGGAACTGCAAAGAAAATAGATTTCAATCCTGCCTACCTGCCTTTCAATTGGCGAGGCTGGTGGAATTACGGAACAGGTGCTTTGGGTGATATGGCTTGCCATATTCTTGATCCTGTGTTTCGGATTTTACCGATCGATCATCCGAATTCTGTGGAGTGCAGCACTACTACTATTTGGAAAGGATTTTTCAGTGAGGCATCGTATAAAGATAGCTGCCCAGCCTCCTCGGTCATCCACCTTAACTTTCCAAGAAAAGATGGCAAAGGCGATATCAAACTCACCTGGATGGACGGTGGGATTTTACCGGAAAGACCAGATGAATTGTTACCCGATGAACCGATGGGCAATTGGGATGGTGGTGTAATCTTCGAAGGCACCAAAGGAAAAATCATGGCAGATTGTTATGGCCTTAACCCAAGATTGTTGCCTTCATCCAGAATGAAAGATACCGAAATGCCGAAGCCAACACTTGCGCGGGTACCCGGTCAACAAGATGGCCACTACACGCAATGGGTCGATGCATGTATTGCTGGTTATGGTAAAATTGAATTGAGTTCACCGTTTGATTTTGCAGGACCGTTTACTGAAGCTGTACTGATGGGAAATCTGGCACTTCGCAGTTATCAGTTGAATGGCCCTAACGGGAAAGGATATCCAGGAAGAAAGAAACTTCTTTGGGATGCGAAAAATATGAAGATCACCAACTTCGATGAAGCGAATGCTTTTGTAAAGCGTGAGTATGCGGATGGATGGACACTTTAGACACTGGTCACCGGAAACTGGATACTGGTAACTGGTAACTAGTTAAAAATTAATAAGATGAAAAAAATTATAGTAATTACACTACTCTGCATGAGCACCTTGGCAGCAAAAGCCCAGGGAAATCCCCTACAGAAGAACGATACCTGGTATGTCTGGTTACATGCCACTGCAACAGTCGATGGTAAAAAAACTACAGTTGTTAGCAAAGATGTTTTTACAACGCATTGCTGTGTAAACTCACCCAGTTTTGCAAAAGCATTAAAGCGATCCGAAAAGTGGATGCGAAAAAATATTGATCCGACTTATACAGGAACTCCCCTCCAAAAAGTACAAGATCTTGATTTGGCAAAACAGACCCTTGCAAAACTAAAAGCAACATCCGGAGTCCACATTGTTGACTTCGAAGAAACCTGCAAATAATGCGCACACTAATTCCCACAATAAGCATTGGTCTGTGTTTGTTCGCGTGTTCAGCCTCGGAAAAAAATCCGGTCATAAAAGAATTCATCACCACTTCGGTGAATTCGAGTATCCGCGCATTAAAAGTTGTGGATGAAAACAAAGTTTGGTTTGCAGGATCAAAAGGTGTGTATGGTTTTACAACCGACAACGGAACCACCTGGACAACAGATAGTATTAAAACAGATTCTATTACTCCACATTTCCGATCGATTGCTGTTACAAAAAAAGCAACATTTCTTTTAAGCATAGCATCCCCTGCCCTGCTCTACAAAACAACAGACGATGGAAAGAATTGGAAGATTGTTTATCAGGAAAATCATCCCAATGCATTTTATGATGCCATGGCTTTTTGGAACGATGACGAAGGCATTGCCATGGGTGATCCAACAGATGGATGTCTTTCCATTATTATCACCCGTAATGGTGGTGAGCATTGGGAAAAATTATCGTGCGAGTTACTTCCTCCAACGGAAGAAGGTGAAGCTGCCTTTGCTGCGAGCAATTCCAACATTGCTTTGTACGGTGATCATGCCTGGATCGTAACCGGTGGAAAAAGGGCACGGGTTTTCCATTCTTCAGATAAAGGAAAATCGTGGGAGGTTTTTGATACGCCCATAATCGAAGGAGATCAAATGACCGGTATTTACTCTGTGGATTTTTATGATGAGAAAACAGGAATTATTTTCGGTGGAGACTGGAATGCCAAAGAAATGAATTCAAAAAATAAAGCCATCACAAAAGACAGTGGAAAAACATGGACACTCATTGCGGATGGTCAGGAACCAGGCTACCGTTCGCGCGTAAAATTTATTCCAACTGCTGATGCAAAAAAATTGCTCGCAGTTGGCATTCCAGGGATTTCTTTTTCCAGCGATGCAGGTCGAAACTGGAATTCATTAAGTGAAGAAAGTTATTACACCCTGAGTATCTCAAATAACACCTATTGGGTTGCTGGTGACAAACGGATTTCCAAAATCATTTGGGAAACTCCAATGAATTAGCAAACTCGACTGCCACCTTTCCTATTTTAATAGTATAAAGGACTATTCGTATCTTGTCACCAAAAGCAACGTGTGAAGTATTCAGTTTTTATCTTATTCGTATTACAATCCTTTATTACCAGTGGTCAAGTGGTCATCAATGAGATTTGCGCAACCAACGCAGATATCAACAGGGACACACAATTTGGAAACTTCTCTCCTTGGATTGAACTCTTCAACACTTCAGCAAGTCCCACGAATATTAGCGGCTATTTTATTTCGAACGACATCAACAATAAATCAAAGTGGACGATCCCACCGGGTACAACCATTCCTGCAAATGGATACTTATTGATCTGGTGTGATGAAAAAAGTACCGGCTTGCATACCAATTTCTCGTTGCGCACAAAAGGTGAAAAAATATTTCTGAGCACACCTTCCCAACAACATGTTGATACATTAACATTTCCCAATCAATACACCAACATTTCCTACGGTCGAATTACCAATGGCGCTACATCCAGAACCTACATGATCACGCCAACACCGATGGCAGCCAACAACGGCACCTCTATTTCGGTTCAACTCGATTATCCACAATTCAGTTTAAAGGCTGGCCGCTATACAGGTACACAACAAGTTACGCTGACCCATGCACAATCCGGTGCGATCTTGCGGTATACACTGGATGGTTCCGAACCAAAGTCAACATCGAATGCATATACCGGTGCTGTTTCGATATCTAAGACGCAAACGTTAAAAGCGAAGGCTTTTCATCCCAATTTTATTCCCAGCAAAACCGAGGTAAAAACCTATTTTATCAATGAGGCAGTTTTCACACTTCCAGTAGTTTCACTCTCAACGACACCAACATACTTGTGGGACAATCAATTTGGTATCTATACCGATGGACAAAATGGCGCCTGGGGAAATTGCGTTTCCTCACCAAAAAACTGGAACCAGGATTGGGATCGTCATGCATCTTTTGAACTCTTCTCCGCAACAGGCGAAAAAGATTTTGATGAAGAATGTGACATCCGGATTTTCGGTGGATGTAGCAGAGGGAATCCACAAAAATCATTTGCCATTAAAGCACGGAACAAATACGGTGACAATGTTTTCAAACGAAAATTTTTTTCTGAAAAAGCAAACGATGAGTACGGTGGATTCATTCTTCGTAATTCAGGAAACGATTTTAATGTAACCATGTTCAGGGATGCGCTCATGCAGCAACTTATCCGCGATCAAATGGACATCGATTATCAGGCGTATCAACCCGCGATACTTTATTTAAATGGTCAGTACTGGGGTATTCAGAACTTGCGCGAAAAAATTGATTCGGATTTTATTGAGTCCAACTATGGATTGAAAAAAGATGAAATTGATTTACTGGAAGGAAATGGAAGTGTCATTGAAGGTAGTAATGCAACGTACAATATGTACCTGAACCAACTTCAGCAAATGGACCGCACTACCCAGGCGGCCTTTGATTATATCAATAGCCAGATTGACGTGCAGGAATTTATTAATTACAATGTTGCACAAATTTATTTCGCGAACACCGATTGGCCAGGGAACAACATTAAATACTGGCGGGCAAAATCCCCGAACGGAAAATTCCGGTGGCTGCTGTTTGATACGGATTTTGGTTTTGCCCTATATAGTGGAGCAAGTTATGCAACGCACCCAACATTGGATTTTGCAACCGATCCAACCAAATCCGAATGGCCAAACCCGGCATGGTCCACCTTGCATTTACGTTTGCTTTTGCAAAACCCGATGTTCAAAGATCTTTTTGTACAAACTTTTATGACTGCCATTCATACTACGTTTTCACCAACGCGTGTCAATCAATTTATTGATCAAATACGACAACAAATTGCGCCCGAAATAAACCGTCACAAACAACGCTGGGGTGGTGATCTTTCTGGTTGGAATTGGGAAGTTCAACGGCTTCGTGCGTTCGCTACTGAGCGTAACAATTTTATGAAGCAGTATGTACCCGATTTCTTTTCAGTCTCAGAACAGGTAAACCTTACGGTGGAAATGAATGTACCCGGAGCTGCAATTTTTGACATCAACAACATTCACACAAAGGCACAAGTCAATTCGATGGAAATTGTAAAAGACTTGCCCTGGAGTGTAAACTTGCTTCCCTTTACAGGATACAATTTTATTGACTGGGACATAACCGAACGCGAATCGTTCTCACAAACTCTGGTGGAAGCAGGAAGTGAATGGAAATACTATGATCTGGGAAATTTGCCCAGCGCTAGCTGGACTGACAATGCGTATGATGATATAAGCTGGCAAACTGGAGCAGCACAATTAGGATATGGTGAAGGCGATGAACAAACGGTGATCAGCTTTGGTGGCGATCCCAACAACAAGTACATCACCTACTATTTTAGAAAAAAAATAACGGTTGATGATTTGAGTAGTTTAGCCGATAATCTGAATGCTTCCATACTCATGGATGATGGTGCACGTGTATATGTCAATGGTGTTCAAGTTTACAACCATAACCTCCCCTCTGGTACGATCGGCTACAATACATTCGCACTACAGGCCATTCCAACCGAAAATATTTTTCAACCATTTTTGATAAACAAGAATAATTTTATCGTTGGGGAAAATACAATTGCTGTTGAAATCCATCAAAACTCAGTAACAAGCTCCGATGTGAGTTTTGATTTTAAACTTCAAAACAATGTGATTGGCGATGAGGTTAATTATCAAAGCACAGAAACTTCTTTAAGTGGAATTGCTTCCGGTGCAATCCGCCTGGTCGCCAACTTTGAAAAAATACCGGAAATAACGGGGGTTGTGATCAATGAGCTAAGTGCCAACCCATCCCTTCCCGATGAGAAAGGTGAGCTTTCTGATTGGGTTGAACTTTATAATACTACCAATCAGGATATTAATTTGAACGGCCTCTACTTAACTGATAAACTAAACAATCCTTTAAAACATAAAATTGGCGGAACATCAGAGGTCCCAATTATCGTAAAAGCTTTGGATTATATAATTTTCTATGCAGATGAAGATACCAACGATGGGCCCCTTCATTTAAATTTCAAGCTTTCGAAAGAGGGTGAAGAAATCGGTTTGTTTCAATTGATTGGGGAGACACCAAAGATGATTGACAGCCACCAATTTGGATATCAACCGGAAGGATATTCCTGGAGTCGTATTCCGAATGCAACGGGTGAATTTTTATTAACAAGAACATTGACACCTCTTTCCGAAAATATTTTAGTCATCAATGAATCAGAAAATGTAATCCTATATCCAAATCCGGCAACCAATACTTTTCAAATCAATTCCATTGTACCCGTGGTAAAGGTAGTTCTGTATGATCCCATTGGTCGGCAGGTCCAAACATTCAACACTTCCATCACCGATCAGGAAGTATCACTGGAAGGCATTCGTGATGGACTACTAATGGTTAAAATCACCACTGAAGATGGCGTTACCACGACCGTAAAACTTGTTAAAAACAATTAACCGAAAGTATTACCTTTGCTGAATTCGCTATTCAGTAAATGCTTAAAATCGACTCCCATACCCATATTCTTCCCAAAAAACTCCCCAACTGGAGTGAGAAATTCGGGTATGGCGATTTCATCTATTTACAACATCACAAAAAAGGATTTGCCAACATGATGCGGGGCAATCAGTTTTTCCGTGAAATCAGGGAAAATTGTTGGGATCCAACGGTACGCATTGAAGAGTACGCGCAGTTCAATACGCAAGTTCAGGTAGTGTGTACCATTCCCGTTATGTTTTCGTATTGGGCAAAACCAGCAGACTGTTTGGATCTTTCTAAGTTTTTAAATGATGATCTGGCAGCCTTGATAAAAAATTATCCCAAGAACTATTTAGCATTGGGAACCATCCCCATGCAAGACAGCGAATTGGCGATACAAGAATTGGAACGGTGTAAAGAAATTGGGTTGCAGGGCATTCAAATTGGATCAAACATCAATGATTTAAATTTAAATGAGCCACGCTTCTATCCTATTTTTGAAGCGTGTGAAAAACTGGACATGCCCGTAATGGTCCATCCCTGGAATATGATGGGCCAAAAAGAAATGCAACGCTATTGGTTGCCGTGGCTCGTGGGAATGCCCGCTGAAACAACACGCGCCATTTGCTCCATGATTTTTGGAGGATTGTTTGAGAAACTCCCGAAGCTTCGGGTAAACTTTGCACATGCAGGCGGATCTTTCCTTGCCACGATCGGCAGGATTCAACATGGATTTGATTGCCGCCCCGACCTTGTTGCCATCGACAACAACATTAATCCACGAAAGTATATTGGACAATTTTGGGTAGACAGCATCACACATGATCCCATGATGCTGGAGTATGTGCTCAAACTTCAGGGGTCAAAAAAAATCACCCTCGGTTCCGATTACCCTTTCCCGCTTGGAGATTTGGAGATTGGCAAGTTTATTGAAGATATGGATTTAGAACCTGCGGTAGTGGAAGATATTTTTTGTAATTCCACCCTGGCGTGGTTAGGTGTTTCAAAAGAACGTTTTGTTTAATGAAGAATGTGTTTTTATTTTTCGTATTCCTTTCGATGCCCTTTGTAATGGTTGCACAAAGTGAGCAGGAAAAAATAAACGAGTATAAGGAAATGAATGAGCAATACGCCCGTACTCAATTGCTGCGCGTATTGGATTCTGGAGCCAGTTATTTGGAAATGGGAGAATATAAATTGGCAGATGAAAAATTCAGATATGTATTGAACAACGTAAAAGGCGTTCCTTCTGATTTGGTATTTTATTTCGGGAAAAACTCTTTCTACATGAAGGAGTACAAACAAAGTGTGGATTGGCTTACAAAGTACTTGCAATTAAAAGGAACGAACGGTCAGTATTCACTCGAAGCTGCCGACTTGCTGGAAGAAGCCCAGGCGGGGTTACTTCTCGAAAAAATGAATTCATCCGAACAAAAGAACCGGATACTTTCAAGAAACTACGATATTGATTGCGGACCAAGCGGAAAAATTACGTGTCCTGTTTGCAAAGGAACACACGTAATCATTAAAAAGGGTGCCTTTGGTGATGAGTACAAAACCTGCTCTTACTGCGATTCACATGGCATTCTCACCTGTGAAGAATACAATCAACTTCTGAGGGGTGAGCTCGCCCCCAAGCGATAGCTTCGTTTTGCTTTAAGGCGTTTCCATTGTATTTTTGTGAGCAAATTTGGTTTTTCCTGCGAAAGAACCCGATTTAACATGACATTATACAATAAAATTGAAGGCAAAGTGCTCAAGGAGCAACTTGCCAGCACCCCCAAACTCGATCGGGTCACGATTTCCTTTTACAAATACCACCAGCTTTCCGATCCACAAGCGTTCCGTGATGAACTCTATATTTTATTGGATCAGCTTGAAGTGTTGGGCAGAATATACGTAGCCCACGAAGGCATCAATGCACAGATTAGTGTGCCCGCTTCCAATCAAGAAATTTTTCGTGAGAAGTTGTACGGAATTTCCTTCTTAAACGGTGTTCGGTTAAACATTGCCATTGACGATAATGGAAAATCTTTTTTCAAGCTAAAGATTTTGGTGCGCAAGAAAATTGTTGCGGATGGATTGGACGATGCTTCATTTGATGTTACGAATCACGGTGTACATGTAAATGCTGATGAATTCAACCAGCTTTCCACCGATCCCAACACAGTGATTGTTGACATGCGCAATCATTATGAAAGTGAAGTAGGCCATTTTAAAAATGCCATTTGTCCTGATGTCGATACCTTCCGTGAAGAATTAAAAGTGGTGGAAGAAATCATGACCGGGCAAGAAGATAAAAATCTGTTGATGTATTGTACCGGTGGCATCCGTTGTGAAAAAGCAAGTGCCTGGATGAAACACAAAGGTTTTAAGAATGTGTATCAGCTCAATGGCGGTATTATTGAATATGCACGCCAGGTGCGCGAGCAACACCTAGAGAACCGGTTTGTAGGTAAAAACTTTGTCTTTGATGAGCGCTTAGGCGAACGCATTTCCGATGATGTCATTAGTGTGTGCCATCAATGCGGGGATCCGTGTGATGATCATACCAATTGCAAAAACGATGGTTGCCATTTACTCTTTATTCAATGTACTGCCTGCAAAGAAAAATTTAACAATTGCTGTTCTGAAGAATGCAGATCGATTTTGGAATTGCCGGAAGAAGAACAAAAATTGATTAGAAAAGGCGTTGATAAAGGCCGGCAGGTCTATAAGAAAGGACGTTCAAAAAATATACTGTACAAAACACTTGAACCAAGATGATACGAATAGGAATTATCAACGTTTCCGATCGGGCCAGCATGGGGATTTATGAAGATATTCCCGGAAAAGCGATTGTAGAAACGTTGAAAGAATATATCAAATCCCCATGGGAAAAGGAATATGCAGTAATTGCCGATGAGCAGGACTTATTGGAATTGGCCATGAAAGATATGGCCGATAACCGCAATTGTTGCCTGATTATTACTTCAGGTGGTACAGGACCCGCAAAAAGGGATGTAACCCCAGAGGCCACAGAAGCGGTTTGTGACAAGATGATGCCTGGCTTTGGAGAGTTAATGCGCCAAGTAAGTCTCCAATATGTACCTACCGCAATCTTGTCGCGGCAGACTGCAGGGATACGAAATCAAACATTAATTGTAAATTTGCCTGGTAAACCAAAAGCGATCCGTCAATGCCTCGATGCGGTGTTTCCCGCCATCCCCTATTGCATTGACCTTCTAAATGGACCGTTTATCGAATGTAACGAACAGGTTATCAAGCCTTTTAGGCCAAAAACCGTATAATTGTAAGTTTTTTTATGGCAAAAATAAAATACTACTACGACACAGAGACCTGCAAATACGAGCGGGTGAAGACGCGCACGAGTGATGTCATTCTGAATGCATTGGGTATTCTGAGCCTGACGGTAGTGATCGCTATCGTCTTTATTGTTTTATGGACAAACTATTTTCCTTCCCCTAAGGAATTGGTACAGGAAAATGAAATCAAAGAAGCGCAATACTATCTGGAGTATTTCAAAAAAGAAGTTGCCGCCCTTGAAGAAAATGTTGCACGTGTTGAAAATAGGGATGACAATATCTATCGCAAAGTTTTAGGTGCAGAGCCCATTGATAAATCAGTGCGCGATGCTGGAATTGGTGGAGTGGATCGTTACGCAAGCATCAAAGAAAAAAGTGTTATCCATAGCGACATGATCGTGAGCTTGCACGAACAAATTGACAAGCTTAAACGAAAACTTTATATCGAATCCAAATCGCAAGATGAGGTTGTACACCTTGCCGAGATGAAAGAAAAACAAAATGCCGCCATTCCTGCAATCCAACCGGTTAGCAATGAAAAACTTTTAGCATTGGCTTCCGGTTTTGGGCTCCGTATCCACCCGATTTATAAAGTGAAGAAAATGCACACCGGAATTGATTTTGCAGCTTCAATCGGGACCTCGATTTACGCAACGGCAGATGGTGTGGTCGAAGAAGTGAGTGTCCGCTTTAGTGGCTACGGAAAAATGGTGGTGATCGACCATGGCTTCGGATACAAAACCCGTTACGCCCACATGCACGATTTTGCAGTACGCAGTGGACAAAATGTAAAACGCGGTGAACTGATCGGCTATGTTGGCAACACAGGACTTTCAACGGCCCCCCATCTCCATTATGAAGTATTGTTGAATGACGTTCATATCAATCCCGTTCACTATTTCTTCAATGACCTTTCCCCTGCTGAATACGAAAAAGTTCTCGAACTGGCTTCTATCGAAAACCAGTCATTAGGGATGTAATTTTCATTTCGTAACATCGAAAAACAGAACCCGAATAATTTCGGGTTTTTTGTTTTAAATCCATTAACTTGGTCAGCAGAACCCTTACCTAAATGACCGCTATTCGAAAAGTACTACTCGCTTCATTTCTTTTCTTTTCAGTTTTATCAGTCGCTTACTCACAAGGCTGTAGCGATGCAGGCTTTTGTTCAATGGGTGCGATGAAACCCGATCAACCTTTCAACAAGAAAATCGAATTTAAACTTCGATCGATGGAACTGAGTTTTTACGCAGGGAAAACAAATCTTACCCCCATGGTGTATGTAACCACTGCAGACATGAACTTCAGTCTCAACAGTAAGAACTCTATTCAATTAAAACTTCCCTTTCAGGCAACAAGTGGAAATTTTGGTGGTGCCTACAGTATTGGAGATATCTCCCTGTGCTATACCCGCAATGTTGTATCAAAGGAAAAATATGATATCAATGTTTCTTTGGGTGCCAAATTGCCCAGCAATAATTCAAACTTAACCGAATTCCGGGAAGGCAAAGAGCTACCACTTCCTATGTACTATCAAACCAGTCTAGGTACTTACGATGCAATAGCCGGTGTTTCGTTTATTAATCGCGACTGGCTATTCGCAACAGGAATTCAGCACCCTTTTAATCAAAATGGTAATCAATTTGAATACAGTGATTGGGATCCGCCTGTTTATCCAAACCCGGGCTATGTACGCGATTATGATCTGGCAACAAATCTGAAACGGGGCACCGATGTCATGTTTCGGGTGGAACGTAACTTCCGCTTTTCACGAATAAATTGTTCAATTGGATTGCTTCCCATTTACCGAATAACCAAAGATCAAATTGAAGATACTTCAGGAAAGCTAACAAAAGTAGAGGGGACCACCGGGCTTGCAATGTCCGCCATTGTTACCGCGGGCTACAGTTTTAATGTACGCTCTGGAATAAGAGTGCTCTATGGAGCAAAGATTACGGATCGCGATGTCAACCCCGATGGGCTAACCCGTAAAATGGTTACTTCGGTTAGTTATCAGTATCGTTTTTAATTTGAAAAAATGCTAAAAAAAATCCTAACGCTAATTTATCTCATCTGTATTTGTTTGGGCACAGTGCAGGCACAGGGAAGCTTGTTGGAAAAAGCGGATGCACTCCTACTCGACTCCGATTATCAGGGCGTGATTACACTTGTTGAAAAAAATGCTGGTCAAGGTCCATCCCAAATTCTTTTAGAAGCCAAAAAAGCAGAAGCATTGATCCGATTAGGCCGGCTGGACGAAGCAAGTGCCGTGTTAAAATCAGCATTACAAAAATCCCCTGATAGCGAACCCTTTCAAGCAGCAATACTCCAAACCAGCGAAGCGTCTTTGTATCTCAATCAAGGAAGAAGCGACCTGGCATTGGAAACCATACAAAATGCACTCTCCACAATTCGATCATTGAAAAAAGAAAATACCCTTGAAGGGGCGCAAGCAATCTCTAACCTCGGACTGATCTATTTGAATAGTGGAAAATACAAACAAGCAGAAGAACAATTGCTCATGGCGCTTTCCATCCGTCAAAAATTATTGGACAAAAACCATGAGTTGATTGCAGCTTCATACAATGATTTAGGTATTGTGAATGTGCAGCTGGATGAAGACAAAGCACTAGAGTATTATGAATCGGCATTGGCGATCTATAAAACATTGCACGGGGAAGAGCATCCTAAAATTGCCATTGCCAATACCAACATGGGATTGGTGCTCACACAAATGGAACAATACGGGGAAGCCGAAATTGATTTCGAGACTGCGTTAACTATTTGGAACAAGGTGTATCCAAACGCACACCCATCCAAAGGTTTTGTGCTATTGAACCTTGGTATTACCTATTCCAATACAGACAAAGCTGCTGCTGAAGAATACTTTGCCAAATCGTTGGCGATGTACAGAGAAAGTTATGGAGATAAGCATCCTGAAATTGCCCGGGTTTACAACTGGTTAGGAGACCTCCAGAATTCCGAAAATAAATTTGCCGCTGCACTCAATAGTTATCAACAAGCACTAAAGGCAAACATCAGTGATTTCAATGTGAATGATATCAGTGTGAACCCTAGCATTACCAATTATTATGATGGAAGGGTTTTGGTCTATTCACTTCTTGGAAAAGCGCAAGCATTGGAAAGTAAGTATTTCGGAAAGACCCTAAAATTCAGTGACCTGGAAGATGCATTGGGTTTGCTGAAGCTCGCAGACCAACTAGTTGATATCCTGCGCCAACAAGCAACCAATGAAAGCGATAAAATTTCACTCGGTGTGATTGCCCACGAAGTGTATGCCGATGGGGTGCGTATATCCAAAACCGCCCTCGACAATGCTTTCAAGAAAAGTGAATATCGGGAGCTCATCTTTTATTTCGCGGAGAAAAGTAAATCCGCAGCATTGCTCTCCGCGATTTCCGATGCCAATGCCAAATCTTTTGCAGGAATACCCCAGGAATTGTTAGAGCGTGAGAAAGACATTAAATCCGCGCTGGCAGTATATTCCCAGAAATTGGCACAGAAACCTACTGAGGCTGAAGAAAAAGTTCTTCGGGAAACTGTATTCAGTTTGAATCGGGATTATGAAAGTTTTATCAAAAAGCTTGAAGGCGAATATCCTGACTATTTCAATTTAAAATTCAATTCGGTTTCCCCAACGATTGATCAGATTCAAAACCTTTTGGATAAGACCACCGCATTGGTCAGTTACTTCATTGACGATGGCAATAATCGGTTATATATTTTCATGATCACAAAGAGTAAATTCTATGTAGAAGACCATGCACTCCCCGAAAACTTCGATCGCTACATAACCGGATTTCGAAATGGGTTGTTTTTTAACGATCAAAAGACCTTCCAACGATCTGCATATGAATTGAACGACATTTTAATCCCAACGATTCCACGCGGTGTAACAGAAATTGTTTTCCTACCTACCGGTAGACTGGGCATTATTCCTTTTGAAGCCCTGCTCACAAAAGAAGCCACAAAAGACGATACCTATGCTTCTTTAAAATACTTGCTCAACAAATATTCTATTCGCTACGAGTTTTCTGCCGGATTGATTATACAAAAAGGAAAAGGTGAAGAACAAAAAGAAAACCCGTCCATCTATCTGTGCGCCCCTGTCAACTTTGCAAATGAGGGCCTTCCTGATCTTCCCGGAACCTCTGCGGAGGTTGGCGCTATCGCTCAGTTGTTCAGTGAGAAGAATTACAAATCCTCTATTTACCTGAATGCTGATGCAAAGGAATCAACAGTGAAGGCGGAAGGGTTAAACAACTATGCTTATCTGCATTTCGCTACCCATGGCATTGTAGACGAAGCAAACCCTGAACTGTCGAGAATATACTTACAAGAGGAAGCGGGTGTTGAAGATGGAAAACTCTATACAGGAGAAATCTATAACTTAAAACTGAATGCCAATCTGGTGACACTCTCTGCCTGCGAAACAGGGTTGGGCAAGATATCAAAGGGTGAAGGGGTTATCGGATTGTCCCGGGCGTTGGTATATGCCGGAGCAAAGAACATGATTGTATCCTTCTGGAGCGTGGCAGATGATTCAACTTCAGAATTGATGAAAGATTTTTACAGCCGCGTGCTTTCCAATCCCGAGCTTTCGTATGCAGATAATTTAAAAGCATCCAAAGCGCAGATGTTGAATGGAAAATATGCCGCACCGTATTATTGGGCACCCTTTGTCTTATTAGGATATTAATGCTGATGGAATCCCAACACAACCGCGCGGTTATCGAAAGGTTCTATACCGCCTTTCAACACCTTGATGCTGATACGATGGCGGATTGTTATCATACGGATATTCAGTTCCATGATCCGGTTTTTAAAACATTGCACGGGAAAGATGCTTTCGATATGTGGAGAATGTTGGTGGCGCGTGGTGGAGCCACTTTAAAAATTGCCTTTTCAGACATTCATGCTGATGAGCAAAAAGGAGAAGCAAAATGGGAGGCAACATACTTGTTCTCTAAAACCAATCGAAAAGTTCATAATAAAATAAAAGCAAGTTTTCTTTTTCGTGATGGAAAAATAATTCAACATCACGATCATTTTGATTTTTGGAAATGGTCAAAGATGGCACTTGGTACGCCTGGTTTTTTATTCGGATGGACGAAAGTGTTTCAGAAAAAAGTAAGTGTTGAGTCGTTGCGAGCGTTGAAAAAATTTCAAGAAAAAAAGTTGTGAATACAGCAAAAAAAAATCTCATTTTTGGAAAAATGAGATTTTGATTACCAATTTTTCCACCAAACAAATTGAATGACGGTAAAATTAATGAAGTGTATAACTCTCCCCGCCCTTGCAGTAGGGAGTGGTTTTTAACCACGCCTACTGTAGGAGCAGGTGTACACATGTTGAACGCTATGGCAAAAAGCTATGTCATCATGTGGAGAGGAATATAAAGTACGGGCAAAGGAATCAATTTTCCTAAGAAATTTTAGCAACTTTGTTCGCTTTGTAAATATGACCTGATTTCTGACAAATTTTCATGTTCGAGGATAACTATAAACAGCGTGGACTACGCAATAAACTGCTTAAAAAGCTTAAATTAAAGGGAATTTGCGATGAACGCGTTCTGAACGCAATGGGGCGGGTTCCGCGCCATGTGTTCTTCGAGAACGCCCTTTTGGAGCACGCCTATGAAGACAAGGCGTTCCCTATTGGCGAAGGCCAGACCATTTCGCAACCGTATACGGTGGCCTTCCAAACTGAAAAGTTGGAAATAAAGCCGAAGGATAAGGTTTTGGAAATCGGTACCGGCTCCGGATATCAGGCCTGTGTTTTACTCGAATTGGGCGTTACGCTTTATACAATCGAGTACAATAAAAAACTTTATGAAACGGTAAAGAGCTTTATTCCCAAAATGGGATACAGACCCTACTTTATTCATGGAGACGGGTCAAAAGGACTGGCCGCAAAAGCACCTTTCGATAAGATTATTGTAACAGCAGGGGCCCCGATTGTTCCCGATACCCTGACTGAACAATTGGCCGATGGTGGAATTTTGGTAATTCCCGTTGGGAACCGAGAAAAACAGGTCATGCTAAAAATCACAAAGAAAAACGGAACCCTCCACAAAGAGGAGTTTGACTATTTTGCATTTGTTCCGCTTTTAGGCGATCACGGCTGGACACACTAGCCATTGTTTATTAAAAAAATGTTTTCTTTGGCGCCTTTATGATCCGATTTATTATCCGTTTTATCAATTCCCTGCTGGCACGCTATCAGGTAATCCGTTTTATGATCGTGGGGGGAACTTCCGCCATCCTGGAATTCAGTCTCCTGGTGCTCATGGTAGAGAAGTTGAACATGGGATACCTCCCCGGGAACGTGTTGGCATTTTCTCTCACCAATATTGTAACCTATCTCTTAAGCCGGTATTTTGTTTTCTCACCCACCGATAAAAAGAAAAGCCATGAAGCTGTGCTTTTTGTTGTTTTCTTGTTTGGTGGATTGCTCATCAACCAATCCGTGCTTTGGGCCGTAGTTGAGTTTGGTGGATTGGATTACCGAATTTCAAAAGTGATCGCCATTCTGGTAACAATCGTCTGGAATTTCTTCACCCGAAAATATATTGTTTTCAAACCAACTGCAGATACGATCTGAATCTGAAGCACCTAATATTGAAGTAAACATATTCTTCAAATTAATCCCAACTGGTTTCTACAAGATTCCTTCAAGAAATTTTCGAAAGGAAGGATAATCACTTTTCTCTCTCGTGGCTACCTTTTCCTTTTTCATAAACGCTTGCAACGTTTCCGGGATGATAATTTTTTCCTCCACGACACTTTCCACCACTTCTTTAAATTTGGCGGGATGTGCGGTCTCCAGAAAAACTCCTGTTACTTCATTTGCTTCCAAATACTTTCGTAATCCTAAATAACCAATGGCTCCATGTGGATCGAGTAGATATCCCGTTGAAGCATAAACCTTCTTCATGCCCTCCGCAGTTTCAGCATCCGTAAAAGAATATCCGGTTATCCGCTCCCGCATTCTTTCATACTCGCCATCAAAAAGATCCAGTAAGCGTGCAAAGTTGCTGGGATTACCAACATCCATAGCATTGCTAATGGTTTGGACTGATTGACGTGGTTCAAAAAACCCTTTGTGCAAATACGCAGGAACCACATCGTTCGCATTCGTACTCGCCACAAAATGTTGAATGGGCAACCCCATTTTACTGGCAATAACCCCGGCTGTTAAATTCCCAAAGTTTCCACTGGGTACTGAAAAGACGAATGGCTTGCCCAACTTCTTTAATTGTGCGTAAGCATAGAAATAATAAAATGATTGCGGAATCAGGCGGGCAATGTTGATGGAGTTGGCAGAAGTCAGAAAATGCTGCTCACAAAGTTCTGCGTCTGAAAATGCAGCCTTCACCAATCGCTGGCAATCATCAAAAGTACCCTCCACTTCGAGCGCCATTATATTTTGACCAAGTGTGGTGAATTGTTTTTCCTGGATCTCACTCACTTTTCCAGAAGGGTATAAAATAATTACCTGAATTCCTTCCACGCCCAGGAAACCATTGGCTACCGCACTGCCGGTGTCTCCTGAAGTTGCTGCTAAAATCGTGATCTTCTTTTTCTCATCTTTTGCAAAATAGCGCAGCAACTGCGACATAAACCGTGCACCAAAATCTTTGAAAGCCATGGTGGGGCCATGAAACAATTCCAGTGAATAATGGCCTTTCTCCACTTCAACCAACGGAGCATCAAAATCAATGGTATGGTTGACAATGCGCTTAATCTCATCATCAGGAACTTCATCTTTCAAAAAAGCTTTCGCTACTGCATATCCGATTTCCTGAAAAGTGAGATGCTCAATTTCGTCAAAGAAAGAAGCTGGTAAAACAGGAATGGAATCAGGCATGAACAACCCGCCATCCTTTGCCTGACCATAGATTACAGCATCCCGCAAGGTCACGGATAACTGCTTATCATTTGTACTATAATATCGTAATGCCATCCTTATTTATTCTATGATTCTTGCACCTTCCTTATTAACCTTCGAAACAAACACATCGCTTTCAAGGCCATTTTTCAAAAAACTATTTTTCATTTCCTTTCCAACTCTTTCTGCTGTTTCCAATGCATCACTAAACGCAAACAAGGTCGGCCCCGATCCGGATATCCCACATCCTAATGCCCCCGCTTGAACAGCAGCAGCTTTGACCTCATCAAAACCAGGAATCAATACAGAACGTATAGGCTCCGCAACAACATCCTTTAAAGATCTTCCGATTAACGGATAATCGCTCAGCATTAACCCTGCTACCAACCCGGCAACATTTCCCCACTGTGTTACGGCATCACTGATAGAAATCATCTTTCGGAGAATCCTTCTTGAATCTGCAGTCTTTACTTCCAGGTGAGGATGAACAAGTGTACAATACAATCGATCAGGTGTTGGAATTTCAACAATATCGAGCGGGTTATAATCACGCACCAACACACATCCACCCAATAAACACGGAGCAGCATTATCGGCATGGCCCGCACCACAGGCGATGCGTTCTGCATCCAAAGCAAAGGTTAACAATTCTTTTTTGGAATACGGTTCATTCATTAAATGATTGATGGCTACAAGGGCGGCAACCGAACTTGCAGCACTTGAGCCCATGCCACTGCCAAGGGGTAAATTTTTATGCAGGATAATTTCGACACCTTGAGAAGAGTTGATCGAATTTAAAAAAGATTGTACTGCAACGCTTGCTGTATTTTGATCTGCCGCTAGCGGCAACCGACCACTGTCTCCATAAATTTTTTTCATGGTAACACGCTGATCCGAAGTCAAGGTGAGTTCCACTTCATCTCCGGGTGCCTCCACCGCCATTCCCAGTACATCAAATCCGCAAGAAACATTGCCGATCGATGCCGGAGCAAATGCCCTTATACTTTTCACTTTTTTAATTTCCATAATGTCCGATTCGAATGATATCAGCAAAAACACCGGCTGCCGTTACTTCTGCACCTGCACCCGGTCCACGAATTACCATTGGTCTTTCGTGATAACGCTCCGTGGTGAGCAAGATAATATTATCGCTACCATCCAACGAATAAAAAGGATGTTGTTCTCCAACACTATCGAGTTTGATTTTTACCGCTCCGTTTTCCAATACTGCCATGTACCGTAGTCTTTCCTTTTTAGCGGCAGCAGCGCTTTTCATTTCCTCAAAGGAATCATTGTGTGCCTCCAATTCCGTAAAGAATTTTGCGATATCCATTTCCCCACGGCAATTTTCAGGAACCAGGTTCTCCACACGTACATCATCAATTTCCAAATCAATTCCAGCTTCACGCGATAAGATTAAAATCTTTCTGGCCACATCCATTCCATTCAAGTCATCACGTGGATCGGGTTCTGTATATCCTTTCTCCTTTGCTTCCTTTACAACATCGCTGAATTTTTTATCGTCTTTAAAGGCACTGAAAATATAATTCAACGTTCCACTTAACACACCCTCAATTTTCATCACCTTATCACCACTCCAAATCAAATCATTCAAGGTATTGATTACAGGAAGCCCGGCACCAACATTGGTTTCATACAAAAACTTGACACCACGTTTCTTTGCAGTTACTTTCAGCTGCTTATACTTTTCAAGCGAACCCGAGTTTCCTTTTTTATTTGGTGTAACGATGGAGATATTCGAAGCTAAAATAGTGTTGTAAAAATTAGTAACCTCCTCACTGGAAGTGCAGTCAAGAAAAATACTATTCGATAAATTCAGGGAAATCATTTTGTCGGTGAACGCTTCCATTTCCATTTCCTCTCCATTTGCCAACAGATCAACAGGGTTTGCATTTAAGTCCAGTCCGCGTTCATCAAAAACCATCTTCTTGCTATTGGCCAGCCCGATCAGATTAATTTCCAACAAACTTTCCTCCGCTAGTTTCCTTGTCTGATTCTTCACCATCTTCATTAACGACTTGCCAATCAAACCCGCTCCCACCATAAATAGATTCAACACCCGATGGTCAGAAAGAAAGAATGCTTCATGCAAGGCATTGAGTCCCTTTTTAATATCCTCTTGTTTGATAACGGCCGAGATGTTTAACTCGGAAGAACCCTGTGCGATTGCATTCACGTTTACACCATTCTTTCCAAGCGCCCCGAACATCCTTCCACTCGTTCCCGGGTTTTGCTTCATGTTCTCTCCAACAATCGCAACAATTGCCAACTCATTTTCAACCGCTACCGGATCCATTTGTCCATTTTGAATTTCATATTGAAATTCTTTTTCAATACTATCTTTTGCAAGCCGAACATTTTTTGTTTCAATCGCAAAACAAATTGAATGCTCAGAAGACGCCTGACTAATCAAGATGATGTTCACTTTCTCACGACCCAATACACTAAATATGCGCATCGAAATACCAGCAACACCCACAAGCCCACTGCCCTGGATGTTGATTAAGCTAATTCCATTCATCGATGAAATTCCCTTGATCAATTTTCCGTTGGTAACTTCCGCAGAAATGAGCGTACCCTGTCCGTTAGGATTAAATGTGTTTTTAATCCATATCGGGATTTTATTCGCCATAGCCGGCTGCATGGTGGCTGGGAAAATCACCTTCGCACCAAAGTGTGAAAGCTCCATCGCTTCGTCATAACTTATTTGCGGAACGGTAAATGCTTTTGTAACCAAGCGTGGATCACTGGTCATCATCCCATCGACATCGGTCCAAATTTCCAACGTCTCTGCATTTAATGCACCTGCCAAAATCGCAGCGGTATAATCCGAACCGCTCCGGCCAATGGTGGTGGTCTCCCCTTCCGGTGAAGCGCCAATAAAACCAGTTACCACTTGCACTTCCTGATGCGCGTTGAAGAACTTCCTGATCTTCTTATCGGTACCAGCAAAATCCACTTTCGCATGTCCGAAACTATTATCCGTAAGAATAATACTACGCGCATCCAGAAATGAGCAGTTGAACGCACGCTCCTTCAATGCCGCAGATAAAATAAAACATGACAATCGCTCACCAAAACTCATGATGTAATCAAGGGTGCGAAGTGTCCGCTCCCGTACCAGAAATACACCATGCAGTACATCTTCCAATTCATTGAACAAAGACTTAACTTCTGAAAGAATAGCGCCACGGTTTTGGATGCCAATCAAATCACGCACAGCATCAAGATGCCGTTTTTCAATTTCACCAAGTTTTTCTTTATAAGCTTGATCGTTTGACAACGCCATCTTGCTCGTTTCTATCAATTGATCTGTGATTCCTCCAAATGCTGAAAACACAACTGCGAGGGTTGACTTTTCTTTTTCCTTTTTTAGGATTTCGATAACCGATTGGATTCTTTCCGATGTGGCGATTGAAGAGCCACCAAATTTTAAAATTTTCATAAACAGGATAAAATGATCAAAATGAAATTGCGATCTTTAAAAAGACCAATTGAATTGGGATGATATGGGAGCTCGATCGGGGATTACCCCGTAATAGTTGTGGTTGTAATAATGGAAATAAAAGTAAACCCGGATTCGGATCTTGCTTTCATTTGGGATTGTATCGCTGTTGATTCCATCATTAGTCGATGCGAATTAATAACCTCAAAAGCTGTTTTGCAAATAAATTTTAATGATTTTTGCTCACGTTTTCACGAACTAACAGTTAGTAGCACGTTCGGTAACGATTGAAATCATCTCAAAACAACTAAATACATAAATGGAGGGACAAGAAAAATTTCCGCATCAATCTGAAATCAGCATGACTGAACTGGTTTTGCCGAACGATACCAACACCTTAAACAACCTGATGGGTGGACGACTCATGCATTGGATGGATATTGTTTCGGCTATCTCTGCACAAAAGCATTCAAGTTCTACGGTTGTTACTGCTTCTGTTGATAATATTTCATTTAAACATCCAATTGCCCTTGGCAATGTTGTAACCCTTAAAGCAAAAGTGACGCGGGCATTTAACTCCTCGATGGAAGTGCGCATTGATGTCCACGCAGAAGATATCCCGAAAGGTGAAAAGTTCGAAAGCAACAGTGCATTTTTTACATTTGTTGCCGTTGACAGCGAAACCCGGCCCGTGAAAGTGCCCTCCATTAAACCTCAAACTGAGGAAGAAAGAGCATTGTATGATGGAGCCTTACGCAGAAGACAACTTCGATTAATTTTAGCGGGTAAATTAAAACCAAGCGAAGCAAACGAGTTAAAGTCTATCTTTGACATAAAAGATATTTAAATGGATCCACGCTCACCTATTGTTGCAGACCTTTTTCAAGAAGAGATTTATGAAATCAAAGACCGGGTGCTCATCGTTCTCGCTGAACCCTGGGAATCCGTTTCACCTGAAGACAAGCTACTACTTTCAAAAATCTTAGGCGCGGTTAAACTTCACATGGATGGCGTGCAAATTATCAATCAGCCTTCCTTCACTCCGGAGGCATTGAAAACACTATCCCCAAAATGGGCCATCCGATTTTCGAGCGATGCATCTGACAGCCTTCCGTATTATGAAGCAACAGCAGTGGACGAATGCAAGGTCATTAAATCACATCCGCTGGCGGAATTGGATGATGCTCGAAAAAAGAATCTATGGATGGCATTGAAAGGCTTGCTAGCCAGTTAAAAACAGCGAAATAATCAATTTTGCGGGTTATGCCAGTTATTCTATCTTTGCGGGACTTTTTAAAAAACCACCCCTTTAACGGGAAATATTGAGGCTTTATACTTGAAAATCTAAACAAAAAATGGAAAACGTAATTTATCTAATGCCTGCACTAGGTGCCCTCGGGTTGATCTTTGTGATCTGGAAGAGTGCCTGGGTTAACAAACAAGATGCCGGAACCGACAAAATGAAAGAAATTGCCAAGCACATCGCGGATGGAGCTATGGCCTTCCTTAAAGCTGAATATAAAGTGCTTGGGATTTTCGTTGTATGCGTTGCCTTGTTGCTGGCATTTACTGCGAATAGCGAAACATCTTCTCCGCTGGTTGCCATGTCCTTCGTAATGGGGGCTTTCTGTTCCGGACTTGCCGGTTTTATTGGTATGCGCATCGCAACCAAAGCAAACGTAAGAACCACCAATGCCGCTCGTACCAGTTTAGGTAAAGCACTCGAAGTTGCTTTCTCGGGAGGATCGGTAATGGGTATGGGCGTTGTTGGGCTTGGCGTTTTAGGATTAAGTCTTTTATTCATTCTTTATCAAAACATGTTTACCGGCATCACGCAGGTGCTTACTGTCTTAACAGGTTTTTCTTTTGGTGCTTCTTCCATTGCGTTGTTTGCACGTGTAGGTGGTGGTATCTATACCAAAGCCGCTGATGTGGGTGCCGACCTTGTTGGAAAAGTGGAAGCAGGTATTCCTGAAGACCATCCATTAAACCCTGCTACTATTGCGGATAACGTAGGTGACAACGTAGGTGATGTTGCCGGTATGGGAGCCGATTTGTTTGAATCGTATGTTGGATCCATCATTGGTACCATGGTATTGGGTGCGGCTTTTATGTCCACTACTTTTATTGATAGTTTCAACGGACTTTCTGCCGTATTACTTCCTTTAGTATTGGCAGGTGTTGGAATTGTAATGTCTTTCATCGGAACATTCTTCGTGCGCGTTAAAGAAGGTGGAAATCCTCAAACGGCATTGAACACAGGCGAACTTGTTTCCGCTGTTTTAATGATTATAGCTTCCTGGTTTATTATCAAAAATATGCTTCCTGCCGAATGGTACTTCCAGGATCCATTGTACGCCTGGGCTGATCCTGAATTAGGAAACCGTTATACCTCAACCGGAATTTTCTTCGCCACCATTATTGGTTTAGTAGGCGGGCTTTTAGTAGGACTTGTAACAGAATATTATACAGGAACCGGAAAAGGTCCTGTCCTTAGCATCGCCCGTCAATCGGCTACCGGTAGCGCAACGAATATCATTGCAGGTCTTGGTGTGGGTATGATGTCAACCGCTATTCCAATTATCATTATAGCAGTAGCGATCATGGGTGCCTTCCACTATGGTGGATTATATGGTATCGCGATTGCTGCGGTAGGTATGCTTTCAAATTTAGGAATTCAACTTGCCGTTGATGCATACGGGCCTATCTCCGATAATGCCGGTGGTATTGCCGAGATGTCTGAATTGCCAAAAGAAGTTCGTTCCCGTACTGATAAATTGGATGCTGTAGGAAATACAACAGCCGCTATCGGAAAAGGATTTGCGATTGCCTCTGCTGCGTTAACAGCCCTTGCCCTTTTTGGTGCGTTCATGACGACTGCCAGAATCCCGTCAATTGATGTGAGTAAAGCAAACGTAATGGCCGGTTTGTTCTTAGGAGCGATGTTGCCATTTGTATTCTCTGCCCTCGCGATGAATGCGGTTGGTAAAGCTGCGATGTACATGATTGAAGAAGTACGCAGACAATTCAAAACCATCCCTGCTTTGACTGCTGCATTAGCAGTAATGCGTAAGAACGGTGAAACACCGATGAGCGAATGGTCTGCAGAAGATGTTAAAACTTTCCGCGATGCCGATGGTAAAGCGGAGTATGGAAAATGTGTAGAGATCTCTACTAACGGTGCGATTCGTCAAATGGTATTGCCTGGATTAATGGCCGTTGTTGCTCCGCTGATCATTGCTTTTACGCCAGGTATGGGAGCTGAAGCATTGGGTGGATTATTAGCCGGTGTAACTGTTTCCGGTGTATTGATGGCAATCTTCCAATCAAATGCCGGTGGTGCCTGGGACAATGCCAAGAAAATGTTTGAAGAAGGTGTAGAAGTGAATGGCGAGATGCACTACAAAGGATCGGAAGCGCATAAAGCAGCCGTTGTTGGAGATACTGTTGGTGATCCATTCAAGGATACCTCCGGACCATCCCTTAATATCTTGTTGAAATTGATGTCTGTTATTGCGCTGGTAATTGCTCCAATGATTGCAGTTACAGATACTGTTACGACAGGAGCTAATACGGATATAAAACCTAAAGTAGAAACGGTTACAAAGGTTACAGCCTCCGAAATCATTGAGGTAAAGTAGTCTTTAAAGAAAACACAAAAAGGCTTCTCCAATTGGGGAGGCCTTTTTTATTTGCGTCAAAATGCCCATTTTTTCTTCGTATTATTGCCTATTATGAAAAGTATAGCCCCCCATTTTTTATATAGAAGTATTGGATTCAGCCTGTTTTTGGCTCTTTTTGTCCATTTTGATGGACAAAGCCAAAATACGGTCACCGGCAAGTGGAAAACCATTGATGATGAAACCAATCAGCCCAAATCCATTGTGGAAATCACAGAAAAAGATGGAAAAGTGTACGGCAAAATCATCAAGCTTTTTCCGGAACCCGGTAAAGACCCCGACCCTGTGTGTGATAAATGTTCACAAGATGATGCCCGCTACAATAAAAAAATAATTGGAATGGAAATTATAAAAGGGCTATCCAAAGACAATACGGAGTACAGTGGCGGAACAATCCTTGACCCGGCTGATGGACGGGTTTATCGGTGTAAAATCTGGTTAAGTGGAAACAACCTAATGGTCCGCGGGTACTGGGGGCCTTTTTTCAGGACCCAAACATGGTTAAGAGAGAATTGAAATTTATTATTATACCCCACAAATCGTTAACCTACGGTTACCACAGCTAATATTTATGGTATACAGATCGAGCTCAAAAATGGACGAAAAGGAAATTTTCGAACGTATCCAGAAAGGAGACGAGAAGGCGCTTGAGATAATCTATGCAAAATACTATCGGATGATGACCAAGATGGTACTCACCAATAGTGGAACTGAAGATGAAGCTCGGGATGTTTATCAGGACGCACTAGTAGTTTTCTGGCAAAAGGCTACCTCGGGCAACCTGGTTTTAACAGCTAAGATTAGCACATACATTTATAGTATCTGCAAAAATCTTTGGCGAAAAGAATTGGATCGGAAAAAACGTCTCTCCAATGAAGAGAAAGATTCTCCGGTAACGATGGATACCGAAACAGCTGAAAAGGAGCGGATCATAGCTGAGTGTATAGATCAATTAGGCGACACCTGTAAAAAGGTTTTAACCTATTATTATTTTGATGAAATGTCGATGCAGGATATCGCAGACCGATTAGGATTTTTGAATACCGATACCGCAAAGACGAAGAAATATAAGTGTAAAAAGAAATTGGACGAGTTGATTAAAGCCCAGTATTCTGAGCGCGACTTTTTAGATTGAGATCATGGGAATTGAGAAGGATTTAGAAATTATGGACAACTATCTGGCAAATCGCCTGAGCGATGCCGATAGAACTGCTTTCGAACAAAAATTGGAAGCAGACCCAGCTTTAAGAAGTGAGTATACTTCCCAACAAAGCATTGTGGAAGGTATTAAGAAAGCCCGCATAGCGGAACTTAAAAATATCATGAACAACACCCCTATCCCCCCGGCAGTTGGTGGATCGGCTTTAACCCTTAAAGTGGTGGCCTTGATCATGGTTGTAGGCGCAATTAGCCTCGGTGTATATTGGTTTGCAAATGAAGAAAATGAAATTCCAGCCGAAGTTGAAATAGCTGAAAATATAAATCCGGTAACACCAATACCATCAGAAGCGGAAATCGAGGAGCAACAAAATCCTGAACCGGAAATTGCAGAAACAGAAACTGAAGTAATACCACCTAAGGAGGAGAATAGAAAGGTAAACAAACCAAAAACAACACCTAAAACAAAACCCAAGCTGGATGTGTTTGATCCTACTAAAGAAGGAGATGAAGATCAAGCGGCTGAAGTTGTTGATCCAATAATTCCAGGGGAAAAGCAAAAGGCCTCATCGCTGGTTGTTGAAACTGATAACACACAAAAGAAATTTAACTTTCACTATCAGTTTGAGGATGGCAAACTCATTCTCTTAGGCGCATTTGACACCACACTATATGAGATTTTGGAGTTCTTTACAGAAGAGAAACACACTATCTTCTTGTACTACACTGGGAAGTATTACTTGTTGGATGAGAACAAAGCGAAACCAACACCCCTTAACGAAATCACTGACACCAATCTACTGAAGAAGCTGGATGCGTATCGGGCAAACTAAAACTAGATACTAGATGTTAGATACTGGTCACTAGCATCTAGTATCCAGAAACCAGCATCCAGAATCCAGTATCCCGTATTTTTTTAGGCATTATCCCCTACTTATTCTAAATTTGGCTCCGTAGATGGAAAAACCAAAGAATAAGAAAAAACTAGGTGGGTATCCTGCTGTAGGTGTGGTGATGAGCATCTACCTCGCGCTATTTGTCATTGGCCTTTTCGGAACATTGCTGATCTACTCCAACCGGCTTGAAAAGTTGGTACGGGAGAATATCAAAATGCAGGTCTATCTCAAAACATCGGTAACCGAAACTCAAAGACTTCAAATTGAAAACAGGTTATTAGCACTCGACTTTGTCGCTAAAAAAGCTGAAGGTGAAAAACCTGTTGTTTTCGTTTCCAAAGAAGAAGCCGCAAAAACATTTATCGACCAAACGGGTGAAGACTTTACCAGCTTCATAGGCGACAATCCATTAAAAGATGCCTTGTTGGTGAGTATCGATCCCACCCACCACTCAAAAGCGGAGATGGAAAAAATTAAATCAGAAATACAGGGCATGACCGGTGTGTTTGAAGTTTTTTACGTGGAAGGTCTTATCGAATCCATTAACGAAAACATTACAAAAATCAGCATGGTCTTGTTAGGACTTGTTGTGTTGTTGTTGATCACAGCCATTCTTTTGATCAACAATACGCTACGGCTCGCTTTGTTTTCCCAACGCTTTTTAATTCGAAGCATGCAACTCGTGGGTGCAAAACGCTGGTTTATCAATAAACCTTTTATTCTGCGTGCGGCAGGATATGGTTTGCTAGCGGCAGTGTTTGCATCCGTTTCTCTTTGGGGATTAACGAAATATGCCAGTTCTAAAATCGAAGATTTGGTTTTACTTCAAAATAATTCACAATTGCTAATGCTTGCGGGTGTCCTGGCGGTCGTTGGAATTTTAGTTGCGGTCTTTAGCACATATGCTTCTATGCGAAGATATTTGCGCATGTCATTGGATGAACTTTATTAATCAGAATACTTCATGGAAACAAAACTTCCTTTCGGAAAAGAAAATTACAAATGGATGATCATCGGGCTCGCAACACTTGTGGTTGGCTTTGTGATTATGTCTGTTGACGGAGAGCAACATGGCTTTGGATTTCTGGGTTTAACACTTGGTCCCATTATCGTGATGGCAGGTTTTATTATTGAAATCTACGCGATTATGAAAACCCCAGAGGTTAAAAAATAACCTTCCATTACTGATCCCATTCCATGACCATTTTCGAGGCGATTGTACTGGCCATCATTGAAGGCATTACCGAGTTCCTTCCAATTTCATCCACGGGGCATATGATTATTGGTTCTTCGCTGATGGGCATCGCAAGTGATCCCTTTACCAAGATGTTTACTGTGGCCATTCAACTGGGCGCAATCCTTTCGGTAGTTGTACTCTACTGGAAAAGATTCTTTCAAAGTTTTTCTTTTTACCTCAAGCTTCTCGTTGCCTTTATACCTGCAGCAGTTTTCGGTTTATTGTTTGAAGATAAGATCGACCAACTATTGGAACGCGTGGATGTTGTAGGCTTCATGCTATTGGCCGGAGGAATATTCTTTTTGTTTGTTGATAAGATTTTTAAAAAGAATGAAACCATCCTGGATCAGGAAGTCAGCTATCCAACCGCTCTGAAAATTGGTTTCTTCCAAACCCTGGCAATGGTGCCAGGCGTTTCGCGCTCTGCCTCTACGATCATTGGCGGTTTAACACAAAAACTAAATAAAAAGAACGCAGCCGAATTCTCCTTTTTCCTTGCTGTCCCCACGATGTTTGCCGCTACGTGTTATAAAATGTTAAAATTTTATTTAGCGGGAGAAACGTTTGGTGTCGAACAAATACAACTACTGGTAATCGGAAACATTGTTGCGTTTGTTGTGGCCATGCTCGCGATCAAATCCTTTATCAGCTACCTTACCAAGCACGGTTTTTTAATCTTTGGATACTACCGCATCATTGTAGGAATAATTATTCTTACACTCTACTATTTAGGAATCGAACTGGCAATTGTCTAGATGGAGAATCCACAACCAGAGGGTCGGATGTTGTTGGTCAATAAACCCTACGAATGGACCTCCTTTGATGTAGTCCGGAAACTACGCAACAAATTAAACGTAAAAAAAATCGGCCATGCCGGAACACTTGATCCGTTGGCCACTGGTTTGTTGATCATTTGCATGGGTAAAATGACCAAACAAATCGATTCCTTTATGGGATTGGAAAAAGAGTATACGGGCAAGTTTGTAATCGGGCAAACTACAGAAACCCTGGATTTGGAATCAGCACCATCAGCATCGGTAGACATTTCGCACATTACAGAAAAAGATCTCCAGCTTGCTGCAAAAAAATGGACCGGAGACATCCAACAATTACCACCCGCGCATTCCGCCATAAAAATAAAAGGTGAACGCGCCTATACCCTCGCAAGGGAAGGAAAGGAAGTAGATTTGAAATTGCGGGCGGTAACGATTTCCGCTTTTGAAATTACCAGCATTCAACTTCCCGAAGTTTCTTTTCGTATTGTATGTTCGAAAGGAACGTACATTCGCAGCATTGCGCGGGATTTTGGTGAAGCACTTGGAGTGGGCGCTTATCTTTCAGAACTTTGCCGTACCCGCATCGGAACCCATCACCTCAACGATGCATTGACTATTGAAGAGATTTCAGCGTAATAAATTCATAAAATGAAAATTTACCACGGCCTTGACGACTTCATACTCCTACCCTACGCGGTCGTCACCAGTGGTACGTTTGATGGGGTGCATGTTGGCCATCAACAGATCCTTAATCGATTAAAAGAAATTGCCAGTCGAAATAATGGGGAAACTGTTGTCATTACTTTTTGGCCCCATCCGAGGTTGGTACTCCGACCGGACGAAAATGATTTAAAATTGCTGAACACCTTTGAAGAAAAGGCTAACCTCCTAAAAGAATACGGTGTCCAGCATCTGATTCGAATACCTTTCACAAAAGAATTCTCACAACTTACCTCTGAAGAATTCATCAAGAAAATTTTAGTCGAAACCATCGGTACAAAAAAATTAGTGATCGGGTATGATCATCGTTTCGGAAAAAACAGGGAAGGAAGTTTTGACCAATTAAAAATCAATGGACCTGCCTATGGTTTTGATGTGGAAGAAATACCACGACAAGAGGTGGATCACATTGGTGTAAGTTCAACAAAAATAAGAACGGCACTTGAACAAGGTGACGTAGCCATTGCGCATCATTTACTGGGGCATCATTATTCCTTAACAGGTCGCGTAATTAAAGGCGATAAACTGGGAAGGTTAATCGGATTCCCTACTGCCAATTTAGAAGTAGATTCACATTATAAGCTCATCCCAAAAGATGGCATTTATGCGGTCACTGTTTTGCACGGAAACGAGAAGTTTGGCGGTATGTTGTACATTGGCAATCGCCCAACCGTGAATGGAACGCAACGGAACATTGAAGTGAATATATTTGATTTTGAAAAAGATGTTTATGGCGAATCGCTTTCTGTCCATTTTCACCAACTGATCCGTGGTGATTCAAAGTATGAAGATTTGGAAGCGTTGAAAAAACAACTCCATATTGATAAAGAATCAACATTAAAAATCCTGTTTTCGACAGGCTCAAACTGACAATCTACTGCCAGGCAGAGCTTGTCGAAGCTGAGGTTTCGACAGGCTCAACCTGACAACAAACTTTAGTATTATGAGTACACCAACTCTTTTATGGGAACCCTCAGAAAAGTTTGTCAACGAATCAAACTTATCGCACTATATGCAGTGGATGAAGGAAAACAAAAATATTTCCTTTGGTGAATATGAATCTTTGTGGGGCTGGTCGACCGAAAACATCAAAGAATTTTGGGAAAGTATCTGGGAGTACTTTGAAGTGATCCATGATGGTAAGTACTCCACAGTCTTTTCCGGCAACGAGATGCCTTTCATCAATTGGTTTGAAGGTGCCCGCTTAAATTATGCGGAACACATTTTCAG
>JBGTGG010000031.1:0-11107 GCA_041746855.1 Cyclobacteriaceae bacterium
ACTACTTTAAAATAGGATTTGATTGCTGAAAGGTTAATACAGGTGTACAGCCTGATTATAAATCCATTTATATAAAATTTTAAATATGAAGGTGTTGAAAATGTATGGTGTGTTGGCGCTGATCCTTTCCTTGGTGATAACTGCGTGTACAGGGCAACAAGCGACCAAGGAAAATTCATTTAAGGATGTGTCGGTAGATCAGGCATCCAACCTGATAAAAGACCGGAAAGACCTTTTGGTGTTGGATGTTCGGACACCGAATGAAGTAGCAGCAGGTAAAATTGAAAACGCGACTGTTGTTGATTTTCAAGGAGCTACATTTAATTCAATTATTGATCAACTGGATAAGGAGCAACCCGTTTTGGTGTATTGTGCTGTTGGTGGTAGAAGCGCAACGACTGTGAAGATGATGAAAGAAAAAGGGTTCAAAGTAGTCTATAATCTCAGTGGTGGTATCCAGGCCTGGACGGCTGCCGGGAAGCCACTGGTCAAGTAGTCAATTACCATGCAGGAATATTGGAATTTATTTGTGGGATCGTTTACCGGATATTGGAATTATCTGGTAAATGAAATCCTCTATCCTGGCTGGCACAATTACTTTTATTGGCTGCTGGGAATTTCTTTAGCGGTATGGCTATTGGAGGCTACTATTCCGTGGCGCAAAAATCAAGGGATTATCCGAAGGGATTTTTGGCTGGATGGTTTCTACATGCTGTTTAATTTTTTCCTGTTTTCATTAGTTGCCTACAATGCCATTTCAAATATCGCAGTGAAAGCCTTCAATGATTTCCTGGGCATTTTTGGCGTTACGAATTTAGTGGCGCTCAATGTAGACACCTGGCCCGTGTGGGTTCAGTGGTTGGTAATGTTTGTTATTGCTGATTTTATTCAATGGAATGTACACCGCATGTCGCACCGCGTTCCCTGGATGTGGGAATTCCATAAGCTCCATCATTCCGTGAAGGAAATGGGCTTTGCTGCACATTTGCGTTTTCACTGGATGGAAACCATTATTTACAAAACGATCCAATACATACCGTTAGCGATGATCGGCTTTGGTATTGATGATTTTTTCCTTGTCCATATTTTTACAATTTCAATTGGCCATCTTAACCATGCGAACCTGAAGGTAACGTATGGTCCGCTCAAGTATATTTTTAACAACCCCGCTATGCACATTTGGCACCATGCCAAAAATTTACCGGAAGGAAGCCATGGTGTCAATTATGGGATCAGCCTCAGTCTGTGGGATTATATTTTTAAAACCCATTACATACCCGAAGATGGAAGGGATGTTGAGTTGGGTTTTGACGCAGATGAAAATTATCCTACCAGTTTCTGGAAACAAATTACCTACCCCTTTGTTAAATAAGTTAAAGTTTCTTGAGCATAGTTGCCGTTGCTAAGGCTTACTAATGTACTTTTGCTTTTTTAATTCTCAGCATGATAAATTTTATAGAGTTTATAAAACAACCCTGGCCTTGGTATGTAGCGGGCCCGTTGATTGGCCTTACGATTCCAGTGTTATTGATTATTGGAAATCGATCTTTCGGTATTTCTTCATCCTTGCGCCATATTTGCGCGGCCTGTATGCCTTCCAATATCAATTACTTTAAGTATGAATGGAAGAATGAAATCTGGAATTTGTTTTTTGTTTCCGGGATTTTGGTCGGGGCTTTTATTGCGGCAAGTTGGTTGGGAAACGGAGACCCCATTAGCATCAATGAAAACCTGCGTACTGAATTAGCAACCTACGGTATTACGCAAATTGATGGCTTGCTTCCTGAACAACTTTTTGGTTGGCACAACATCTTCACCTTTAAAGGTTTCATCATGATGGTGGTAGGTGGATTTTTGATTGGGTTTGGAACTCGCTATGCAGATGGCTGCACGTCAGGCCACGCCATTATGGGCATATCAAATTTGCAGATGGCTTCGTTCATTGCCACATGTTGTTTTATGGTGGGCGGGTTTATTATGGCCAACCTGATCTTACCTTTTATTCTTTTGCTTTAATTATAATGAACATGCACGCTGTTAATCCTTTTTTGCGGAATTTTAAATATGCTTTTGTTGGCTTGCTTTTCGGGATCGTATTTGTAAAGGCTGAAATAATTTCCTGGTATCGCATTCAAGAAATGTTTCGTTTGCAATCATTTCATATGTACGGGGTTATTGGTTCCGCAATAGCTGTGGGCATGCTCAGCATTTTCTTGATTAAGCGGTTTAACATTAAAACACTAAAAGGGGAAACCATTGTATTTGTAGAAAAGAAATTCGACAAAGGAAAAATATATGGTGGACTTTTGTTTGGATTGGGCTGGGCAATAACGGGTGCGTGTCCCGGACCGTTGTATGCACAAATTGGAATTGGATTTACGGTTGTGATCATAACACTGTTAAGCGCTATTGGTGGTGCATGGGTGTACGGCTACTTTCGTGAGAAACTTCCGCATTGAAAGTTGCGATTTTTAGAGAGGCTTAAGCTGAATGGTTATTTACTGTTTGATAAATTTTAAAGTAAACCCTTTTTCATCTCCACCCAATACCTGAACTACTAATTCTGTATCGCTGGTTTTTTGATAAATTATTTTTGTGGGAAAATCATGGTTCGGGTTTTCGAATGAATAGCCTTTAACAATATTGGAACTTAATGTGAATGGTATTGCTTTGCCCTCATTCTGATTTACAACAGTAGCCTCATAAACCATTTTTCCATCAGCATTTTTTATTGAAAGTGTTTCGGTAATAATTTTTTTTCCTTCTTTTATTTTGTACGAACTTCCTTTCAACGCATTGCCATCGGTCTTTTCCCATACTTCGTATGTTTCTTTGCCTTCTACTTTCCAGGTTCCGACTAAAAATTCTAAATCTTTAATTGATTGGGCATAGCCTGAAAAACAAAGTACTAGTATTACGAGCGTTACAATTCCTTTTCTCATCATTAAACAAAGCACGCTATTTTTTTTAACAGGATATTGTAAAAAACCGACACCTGATCAGGAAAGAAAAAAATTGGCCATTGTTTCTTTTGTAAACCCATACGTGGATGGTTCTTCTCCCGTAAATTCTTTGAAGTTTTTAATAAAATGGGATTGATCATAAAAGCCTGCAAGGAATGAAACATCCGACCAATTGATATTTCCCTGGTTAACCAGACTGAAAATGTATGCAAAGCGGATAATGCGGCAGTAAAATTTTGGTGTCAATCCGATATACTCTTTAAAATAGCGTTCCAGACTTCTTTCACTGATACCAATTTGTTCCTCAACGTGTTGTAAAGTAATTGCACCGTTGTGATGAATGATCATGGCTGTGGCTTGTTCTCCTTTCGATTTTGTTGAATCGTCTTGGATAAATTCCAACAAAATATTTTCAATGGCGATTGTCTTCTCATCAAACGAAGAAGGAGCAATTGCAACTTGTTTAATAGCCTGGAGAATAGCCGATATATCCACATCAATGGGCAACACCTTATCAGTATAGTTGGCAATTTTAATAGCGAAGAGTTTTCGCAGGGCCCATGGTTGAAATTTTAATGCAAACATTCCGACTTTCCCCGTATTTTCCAGAAAGAAAAAATTACTGATTTGTCCGGCCAATAAGTCTTTTTGTTGAATCGACCATTCGTTGGAGATTTTTGCGCGGAAGGAATCACCATAATGGAAAATCATTTCAGGATATCCATCCGGGATAATTTTTTCCTCCCGTATCGATGCATCGCCCTCACTATCAATCATCCAAAAGCTTTTGATGACTTCTGATAACTCTTGTATCGGTTCTTTTTGTTTGTAAATCATGAAGAAGAAATGCCGCAATTTTGTTTAACTTCCAATTTACCAGTGAAATTGGTATTTTTATTATCAACCCAACGTATTGTTATGCTACACTCACCAATTTTTAAAAAAAATCCTTCCCTTTTTGTATTTCTTCCGATGTATTATGCTGTTTGGGTAGATGCAGTGGTAACGGATGATGAGATTGAGTCCATTAAAAAAATGATCGGAGACCAGCAGTGGCTTTCTGATGAAGAACGTGAATTCTTATTGGATCAAATTGATCCCCATCACCCTCCCGTGCCGTATGAAGTCAAGCAATGGAATGATGAAATACAACAAGTTGCCGATCAATCGGCTATCGAGAAGCGCGAAGGACTTGTTGAATTGGGATATAAATTGGTCCATTTGCATGGAGGTAATAGTGCCCTGTTGGAAGATGTTCGTCCATCCTTAATTGAAATTGAAAATAAACTGGGTGTAATCAGTGGTGAGTCAGCCTTGTTGTTCAATCTGAAAAGCAGGGAAACGCTTACCGATAAACAAAAAACCGAACATGCATTTGATGTCGATACGCTGGCGGCAATTTTGGATGGCAGCCAAAAGGAAGTAATTGATCAGGTAAAAAAAGTAATTTCCGATCCGTCTTTCAATTATTTGCAAACCGAAAGTTTATCCGAGTATAGGGAGCAGGTGTTGACCTGGTGCAAGCAATTGGCCGATCATGGTTTTGGTGCACGCGCGTATCCAAAAGAATTTGGCGGTGGTGGGGATATGGAAGGTTACTTCGCGATTATGGAAACACTCAGCTATCATGATTTAAGTCTGGTGATCAAGTTTGGTGTACAATTTGGTTTGTTTGGCATGAGTATCTATTTTCTGGGAACAGAGAAACATCACATGAAGTATTTAAAAGACACTGGTAGTTTGAAACTTCCCGGTTGTTTTGCGATGACAGAAACCGGACATGGTTCGAATGTAAAAGGAATTTTAACAACGGCAACGTACGATAAAACGAAGAATTCATTTACAGTTCATACACCAACGGAAAGCGCACGTAAGGAATACATTGGGAATGCGGCCTTGCATGGCCAAATGGCTACTGTGTTTGCCAAACTTATGTTGGATGGAAAAGATTATGGCGTGAATGCTTTCCTTGTTCCTATCCGGAATACGAATGGTAACGTGTTGGAAGGAATCACCATAAAAGATTGCGGACCGAAGATGGGCCTCAATGGTGTGGACAACGGTGTGATTTATTTTGACAACGTTTCTATCCCGTATGAAAATATGTTGGATCGTTTTGCGCAAGTGGATGCGGAGGGAAAATTTGCAAGTCCGATTGCCAGTGACAACCGCAGATTTTTTACGATGTTGGGTACGTTGGTTGGAGGAAGAATTGGAATCCCACGATCCGGAAACAGTGCATCAAAATCGGGACTTGCCATTGCCATTAAGTATGGTGATCAACGCAGGCAGTTCGGTCCTGACCATGCACCCGAAGTTCCTATTTTAAATTATCGTACCCATCAGCGGAGGCTCATGCCGTTGTTGGCCAATGTGTATGCGTTGCATTTCGCATTGCAGTATTTGACCAATCGATTTCTCAAACGAAGTGAAAAAGATATGCAAGAGATCGAAGCGCTGGCGGCCGGTTTAAAATCATTCGCCACCTGGAACACGACCAGAACCTTACAGGAATGCCGCGAAGCATGTGGTGGAAAAGGATATTTGTCTGAGAATAGAATTGATGCCTTGAAAAATGATACGGATATTTTTACCACGTTTGAAGGCGACAATACGGTGCTGATGCAACTGGTAGCCAAAAGCAGGCTTACGGAATTTAAACAGGAGTTTAGCAGTATGAATTTCTTTGGGATTTTGAATTACGTTGTCGATCAGGCCGCCACTTCATTTTCAGAAATGAACCCGATTGTTGTGCGCAAAACCGATACAGAACATTTACTCGATCCTGGATTTCAGTTGGATGCTTTTCGTTATCGGGAGCGTGATATTTTAACATCCGCGGCAAGAAGGTTGAAAAAACATTTGGACAGCGGCATGGATTCATTCGATGCATTCAATCAATGCCAGTTTCACTTGTTGAATGTTGGCCATGCCTACATTGAGCGGATTGTGTTGGAACAATTTATTGAGCAAGTTGAGCGGACAGAGGATGAAAATTGCAAGGTTGCATTGAAGAAGCTTTGCGATCTTTTCGCGCTTTCACAAATCGAGAAAAACAAAGGTTGGTATTTGGAGCATGACTACATGACGGGAACGAAGACAAAAGCGATACGAAGATTGGTCAATCTGTTATGTTGGGAAGTACGGCAGGATGCAGTACCATTGGTGGAAGCTTTTAAAATTCCAGATAGTTGTTTGGCTGCTCCGATTGTGGTTTCTTCCTAATTTAAAGTTGAAGTATGTCAATAAGTATTTTATATGGAATTTAAAGCCTCTTTTGATTTGATCTCTAAATTTATAACAACACTCGTTGTTATATTATTTGCTGTTATCATTTTCTTCGTGGTCTCATTAAAAGAGAATTTTGATTCTGTGCGATTCATTATTTCTTTTTTTATCGTTGGTGTGTTCATTTCAATTTTAGCTTTCTGCTTCCTTTATAGAATAAAAAGTTATGTAGTAGAGAATGGCAAGCTAACCATTATCAGACCTTTTAGGAATGTTACTATTGACATCAATCAGATAAAGGATGTTTATACGGTGCCAAAGGATTCATTAAGATGGATCTTAAAGACATTTGGTAATGGAGGTGTATTTGGATACTTCGGTCATTTCTATAACTCCAATCATGGCGATTTGATTTGGTATGCCACTAAACGCGATAACTATTTAATTATAGAAACCCTGGATAAGGGAAAAATAGTTTTAACCCCTGATGATGTGAGAATGATTAGTGCTGTAAAAATGGAAATGAATCATTAAATCCGGAATCTGAGTGATGGGGGATACAAGGTTACATTTGACTAATAGATTCAATTAATTTCAGAATTAATAATGATGATTGGCTTCGGTGCACTTAAGCAAATGAATGATACCCTTAAGCAGAATAGGGCAATGCTTGGGAAGAGGAAGTCTTTACGGGAGTTATACAAAGAGGAGGTTAAAAATCGATCATCAACCCATGAAAATATTGATTTGGCTGCATTGCGATTGCGTGTTGCTGAGCGCCAAAAGCGTAATCTTATTCAGGAAGTTATTGTAAAAGTAGTTGTTCTGATAGTTGTAGCTGGAATAATTGTTGGGGGAATTTGGATCGCACTTACCCAAGATTTTACGATAAAGGTTGAGCATCCAAGTGTTCAGGCGAAAGATTTGTTTGGTCAAACCTTGACTGTACTGCCGGATAGCATGGTGCATAAGATTGAATATTTCCACGATGGACCGAAAGCCGCTGAAGGGTATTTGAAAAACGGACAGAAACATCAGAACCATGAAAGCTATTATTCAACTGGGGAGCAGTTTCGATCTGCATTGTATTATAATGATACGATAGTAGTGGATTATTATTTCTATAAATGGGGCGATACGATTAAGAACTTTCCAACAGTTCCAGATAAGATTATAAGCCACATTAGTTTAACGGTTCCTGAAAAATCAATTATTGTTGAATTTGATTTCTATGATGGGAAGACAATACTGGGTACGTATAAAGAAAGTGTGATTAAATAGTATAAAAATTTGATTTGTGATTAGTGATCTCAGACTAGCTAGTCGCGATTTGAAATCAGCAACCCATCATTCCTTTCTACTCCGGTTTCAAGACCACTCGCTCTGCTACATTGGCTTCAACAACTTCCTTCGCATAATACAATGGAAAATATTCATCATTGGCCCATAGATTAAATAGGTTTTTATAATAAGGACTTGTGGGATCACCTGATTGACCGGGTGTGTTGATGGCAACGGCTTTTTCCCAATCACCCGTATCAACAATAATCCGGAAACTGGCGCCACTTGATTGGTTTAAATTTCCACCTGTGCTGTTGGGACTATAACGACTTCCTCCTCTTGGCGCGGGGCCGACTGAAAATTGCAAAGCATAATCTTCAGGAATTGCATTGCCAAAAGGATGATGGATTATGATATGTTTATTTTTTACTTGTCCGTATTGCCATTGGTTTATGTCTGCACCTAATCTTTTTTGTAAAGTCTGAATTGCAGTATTAAAAGCCTTTTTCAAAAATGCATCTCTATTCATGATCGCATTTTTTCCAAACCTTGAATTTGGATTTTCAATCCACATCAGCAACTTTTCGAGTTGTAAGTATACTTCACCTTTAATCTCTTTCGGAATAAATTTTTCTTTTGCTTCGGTCATCAACGCGTTTTCCCATTCTGAATATACTGTGGCAGGAATTGAATTTTTGTTCAACACATAATCCCAACCCAATAGTTTTTGTTGCGCTTCCGTTGCAGTTTTATTCTCAAATTCTAAATTCATCAAAAGTGGAACAAGTGTTTTTGCAGGCAACGAATAGTAATCCGTTTGCAATGCCTGCATTTCTGATATGGTAAATTTTTTATCAGCGCTTAAAATCTGATTGATCCGGTTTCCCCGGAAAGGGTCGGCCCATTCAAAACTGATGGCATCCCAATGCGTATAGGTTTCAGGGGTTACGTTTTGATTGGCGGTTGCGATAAATCCCGAAGTGGGATTGGTAGCATTCGGCTTTTCTTTTATCGGCAGATAACCATCCCATTCAAATCTTCCATCCCCGGGAACGGGAACCATACCACTGAAATTTTTGCGGATCGGTGCAATGCCCACGGCTTGCCATCCAATGTTTCCATTTTTATCTGCCCAAATCATATTCTCTCCCGGGATGTGACTATAGCTACAGGCTTCCCTAAATTCTTCCCAGGTTTGTGCTTGATCCATTCGTAAAGATGCGAGATAGGGAGAACCACCCGGTTCGCGCCAAGCGCAGCGCACTGCAAATGCTTTGTGACGAACACTGTCGATGAAGGTAACAGGACCGTGTTTTGTGTAGCGTAACGCAACGGTTGTGTCCGCTACATTTTTTATGGAGATGGTTTCGTACATAATTTCCATATCGAGCCACTCGTCTTTGTATTTGTATTGATTTAAATTTTCAGGATTCAAATCATACACATATAAATCTTCACCATCGGTTTCAAAAACTGTAAGTCCCCAGGCACCTACACCATTGTGCCCGATAGATATCCCGGGGATTTCTGGCTCACCACCACCGATTACATTCCAACCGGGTGCAACTAAATGCACCATGTACCGAAGTGACGGTGCTACAATTTTTCTATGCGGATCATTGGCCATGATGGGAAATCCACTTTCTGTTTTTTCACCGGACACAACCCAGTTGTTGCTCCCTACTTCAGTCCAATCCAATTTTACAGGTTGAACACTTTGATATTCAGTTTTACTATTGGTTTCCTTCTTCAAATCTTCCGAAAGAAATTTAACGTCTTTTCGATAGGCATTGTACAATTCGAGAATATCCTGTTCTAATAGTTCTGAAGTCAGTGAAGGATCAAGTGTTAAATCAGGATCTTTAGGATGGAACCACATGATCTCTTTTACTTTTTCTTCACCCACCTTGGCAACTGCCCGGCCAAAGTCAAGTTCGTACGTAATATTGCCAAGCAAACCCTGATGTCGTGAGATCACCACTTCAGGAGTCCAATGCTGAGGAACCGTATTGAGCAACTGAAATTCGATTGGGAGTTTGGTAGAATCGGCCAACACTTCATCGATATACGCATTCACACCATTAACATATGCGGTGATGATTTCTTCACCTTGCGGATGATAATGGTTCATTTCTGTTTTCATGTCGCCACGAAATTTGAATAAGCGTGTTCCGATATCTCGTTTTAATTCACGCTCGCCCAGTAATTCAGCGACTGTTCCTGTTGCTTGCCTTCGCCAAACTTCAAATTGAAATAGGCGGTCTTTGGCCGCACAATATCCTTGGGCAAAAAACAAATCATGTTGATTGTTGGCATAGATGTGATTAACGCCCCATTGATCACGGATTATTTCAACAGGTTCCTGAATTCCTTGCGTAAGGATTGTATTTTCGGAATCGTGCTGATTACATCCGAACAAAAACAAGCCCAGTGTGATCAGCGTGTAAAAAGAAGATTTCAACATTGTTTTAAGGTTATTTCCTGTATGATTCAATTTTCAAAAATTTGAGCACAATCACAATGAAGGATGGTATGGACGGTTGATGGGTGATCACTGAACCCTATTTACTTTGCTTATATTGCAGTGATAACGAAGTGGAGGAATGCGAGACCTGGATTCACGTGAAGAAATCGAAAGATTAGTCAGTACCTTTTACAGCAAGGTGCAGGTGGATCCTTTATTGGAACCTGTATTTGCGCATCTTGATTGGGACCATCATTTGCCGATAATGGTGAACTTCTGGTGTTCGATGTTGCTGGGTGATATGACATATCAGGGCAATCCATTTCAAAAACATATCGGACTTCCGATTACAGCGGGCCACTTTTCCCAATGGCTGAAATTATTTACAGCCACTGTGAACGAGAATTTTGAAGGACCTAAAGCAGAAGAAGCTATCGGAAGGGCGAATAGCATTGCCGGGATTTTTCAGCATAAGTTGGGGTTGAGGGAATAATTATGAGTTAGGGGTTGTGAGACATGAGTTTGTGTGCTGTTTTATATCGCAATTCATTGATTGAAATCGCCAATCGTATTTTAAATTTCTGATGAATACAAAAGTGTGTTCAGCGCACACCATTGATTTTTCTTTTCCTTCCTTACCTTGTGGGAGCATTTCATAACCCATAAATAAATACAATGTCTGTAAAGAATACACTTTTATTTTTATCCGCTTTTCTGTTTTTAAAATGCACGCCTACAGAAGAGCTCCATCAGGCGGTTGACTTTACTGCCGGGAATTTATTCTCTGGCAACATTGAAGGTCCGGCTTTTGATAAAGACGGGAATCTTTATGTTGTGAATGCTGAACGTGACGGCACCATTGGCAAAGTAAGTAGCACAGGAGAGGTTTCAGTTTTCCTTTCATTGCCGGATAGCAGCATCGCCAATAGTATTCAATTCGATAGCAAGGGGAATATGTTTCTGGCAGATTTCATAGGTCATAATGTTTTGCATGTGGACATGGAAACAAAAGAAGTTTCTGTATTCGCCTATCATGAATTCAATCAACCCAATGATTTATGCATCAATAAAAACGATCAACTTTTTGCAAGTGATCCCAACTGGAAAGCAAGCACCGGAAAAATCTGGCGCATTGATCCCGATAAAACAGTAACGTTGCTTGCGGATAGCA
>JBGTGG010000032.1:0-3220 GCA_041746855.1 Cyclobacteriaceae bacterium
CCTTTAAAAACACTTGAGTTAAAAGATCCGCAAAGCCCGCGGTCAGAAGTAACGGCAACAATCAATATATTCTTTTCTTCACGAACAGTACTATACCAGTTATCACCATCATCCGATTGCGCATTCGACAAGTTTTGCAAAATAGAAGATAGCTTGTGTGCAAAAGGACGCATTTGTGTAATGCGCTCTTGTGATCTTCTCAACTTAGCAGCCGCCACCATTTTCATGGCTTTGGTAATCTGCTGCGTGGAGATAACCGATACTATTCTATTTTTTACTTCTTTTAAACTCGCCATACTGGTTAACTATTATGCGGCAAACTTTTTCGCCAAATCCGTAGCTACTTTCTTAACCGTTTCTACATCCGCATCTTCAAATTTTCCGGCACGGAAATTTTCAAGAACGCTTGCGTGGTTAAGACGAATAAATTCTATGAATTCAAATTGAAACTGCTTTACGCTTTTCACAGGAACTTTATCCATGAAACCGCGAGTCGAGGCAAGGATAATTGCAACCTGCTCCTCAACCGGAACCGGTGCATATTGATCCTGCTTCAATATTTCGGTGTTTCTACGACCACGCTCGATGGTAAGCTTTGTAGCAGCATCCAAATCAGAACCGAATTTTGCAAACGCTTCAAGTTCCCTGAATTGTGCCTGGTCAAGTTTCAATGTACCGGCTACTTTCTTCATCGACTTGATCTGTGCAGCACCTCCTACACGTGATACCGAAATACCTACGTTGATCGCAGGACGGATACCCGAGTTGAAAAGGTTGGTCTCCAAAAATATCTGACCATCTGTAATCGAGATTACGTTGGTTGGGATGTAAGCAGATACGTCACCGGCTTGCGTCTCAATAATTGGAAGGGCAGTCAATGATCCACCACCTTTTACCAAATGTTTGATAGAAGGAGGTAAGTCGTTCATGTTTTTCGCAATCTCATCGTTGTTGATGACTTTCGCGGCACGCTCCAATAAACGAGAGTGCAAATAGAATACATCACCCGGATATGCTTCACGTCCCGGAGGTCTTCTTAAAAGAAGGGAAACCTCACGATACGAAACTGCTTGCTTTGATAAGTCATCATACACCACCAATGCTGGTCTTCCTGTATCACGGAAGAACTCACCGATAGCCGCACCTGTAAACGGAGCAAAGAATTGCATTGGAGCAGGATCAGCAGCAGATGCAGAAACAATAACCGTATACGGAAGCGCACCCGCTTTTTCCAAAGCAGCTGCAACACCGGCAACAGTCGATGCTTTTTGTCCGATCGCTACATAAATACAATATACCGGCTCGCCTTTATCGTAAAATTCTTTTTGGTTGATAATAGTATCGATTACCACGGCAGTCTTACCTGTCTGGCGGTCACCAATTACCAACTCGCGTTGACCACGACCGATTGGAATCATCGAGTCAATTGCAGTAATACCAGTTTGCAATGGTTCACTAACCGGCTGACGGAAAATTACACCAGGGGCTTTGCGCTCCAATGGCATTTCATATAATTCTCCGGTTAGCGGTCCTTTACCATCAATCGGTTTGGCAAGTGTATCAACAACACGGCCCAACACACCATCACCTACGTTGATCGCGGCAATTTTTCCGGTACGTTTTACTGTATCGCCTTCGCGAATACCTTTTGACTCACCCAATAATACGGCACCAACGTTGTCCTCTTCCAGGTTCAACACAAGTGCTTTCAATCCGTTTTCGAACTCAAGCAATTCCCCAGACTGGGCGTTCATGAGTCCGTAGATACGCGCCACACCGTCACCTACGGTAAGTACGGTACCAACTTCTTCTAATTCCGCATCGGTACGCGCGCCTGATAATTGTTCACGTAAAATTGATGATACTTCTTCTGGTCTAATCTCTGCCATGTCTTTATGGTATTCGTTCTTAAATCTTTACTATCGCAATGCGATTAAATTTCTTTTATGTACGGATTGTGACTGAATTTCACTTTCAACGCATTCAACTTGTTCTTCAAGGAAGCATCGATTTGTTGATCGCCCACTTTCAAAACAAACCCACCGATCATTTCCGGATCAACTTTTTCCTGTAGCTCCAATTGAGTTTTATCGCTCACTTTCTTCGCAATGGCCTCAATTTCGCTACGTAATTCTTTATCCATCGGAACCGCTGTTGTAACGGTTGCCTCTCCAATTCCTTTGTACGCATTGTACGCATTGTGAAATTCAGAAGCGATGGCCGCTAAAATTGGTTCTCTATTCTTTCGTGTAATGATATCAAAAATGGCAAAGGTCAACGGATTCACTTTCCCTTTAAATATGCTCTTTAAAACATCATTTTTCTTGTCATGCTTAATAACAGGACTGCGCAGCATCAACCTAAAGTCCCTGTTCTCTTCCACTACTTTTGTGAACAACTGCATATCGGCATGCACTTGGTCCAGTACACCCTTTTCAACAGCTAATCCTAAGAGCGACTTTACGTATCGTGAAGCTACTGCCACTATTAGTTGAGTTTTAATTCATTAATGAATCCTTCAACAAGATCTTTTTGTGCTTTATCTCCGGATAAGTTTTTCTTCATCAATTTTTCAGCAACTTCAATGGAGAACATGGCCACTTGAACGCGAACCTCTTTCAAGGCCGCTTGCTTTTCAATATTGATAGCAGCACGTGCATCATCTACAATTTTATCTGCAGCTTGTTTAGCTTCTACTTGTGCTTCATCCCTCAGTTTATTGGCAGCTTCACGCGCTTGACGTAAAATAATATCACGTTCTTCACGGGCAGCCTTTAACAAGTTTTCATTTTCGGACTGCAATAGGGCCATTTCCTGACGTGCCTTATCTGCCGAATCCAATGCATATTGAATGGTGTCTTCACGCTCCTTCAACGATTGGATAATGGGCTTCCAGGCCAGCTTTGCCAAAAGTAAAAAAAGCAACACAAAAATGATGAGTTGCCAAATAATGAGTCCGGTGCCCGGGGTAAGAAGTTCCATAGTAGTTCCTTAAAATATTTTAACCTTCTTCTTAAATCAAATAAAGAACCTGTCAGGCCAAATGCCTAAACAGGTTCTGCTTTTCTTAGCCTTTGAATGAAATCAACAAGCAAATTACAAGTGCAAATAGTGCAGCTACCTCGATCAAAGCCGCGATGATAAGCATCGCACCTTGAATCTTTCCAGAAGCTTCCGGCTGACGCGCCATACCTTCCATTGCAGATCCACCAATTTTACC
>JBGTGG010000033.1:0-3284 GCA_041746855.1 Cyclobacteriaceae bacterium
TAAAAGAATAAGTCCGATGGTTCCTTCAATTCCTGTATTCGGTTCGAGGAATACATTATTAATGGAGAGCAGTAATGAAATGGTGAAGATTGTTCCAAAGGAAATGGTCTTGGCTTTTTTGATGTCCACCCGCATCCACAAGTTTAAAAGCGGAACAACAACCGTTCCACCACCTAATCCCGTTAACGCTGCCACCAGTCCGGCTGCGGTTCCGGTCAGAATCATTTTTCCTTTCGTGATTTTTTCTGCCAGTACGTTCGACAGTTTTAGTTTTCTGAAAACTTGAATAACGATAACCAACAGATAGATAATAATGAATATCGAAAACATTGCCTTTGAATAGAACTCGCTTTTTACAATCGTTTCGAACGTTATAAAAGCGATTGCCATAGCGGTTAAGCTGATCCAAATCGTTTCCTTTTTATAAAACCCTTGTTGCCGAAGCGAGGTGATGACATTCACAAGAGAGGACATCATGGTGGCCAGCACCGTGTTGGCAATGGTAATACTCACAAAGTATGACTCCGGTATATTGTAAGCCCCCAACGCAAATGGAATTACCGCGAGCATAATGATACCGGTGCCAATTCCCGAAAGTCCTGCTAAAAGACCGCCTATAAGCCCAGCTGCCAACAATAAAATAAATTCAATCATGCCTTAAATAAATGATCGTAAATTCGAGGTGAAAGTATGCGCATCATCTTTACAATCCAATTTTTATTCTTTGTATCTACACTTGCACTTGCTCAGGAAAATTTCTGGCATGTGTTGGCGGAGGTAGGGTTCGAAACGAAAATGGATATATCAGGCAAGTATGAAATTGAAGTTCCTAATTTCAGTAAGTATTTGAAATCATTCAACAACAAGCAAGTAAAACTGAAAGGATATATTATTCCACTTTCAGAACTTGGCGGGCAAAGCGAGTTTATGTTATCATCGCTTCCCTTTAGTATGTGTTATTTTTGTGGATCAGCCGGTCCCGAGACTATTGTTGAAATTGAATCGAAGGAGAAAATCAAATTTACCACCAGTCAAGTTATGATGGAAGGAACATTAGTGCTCAATGCAACAGATCCTGATCATCACATGTATATTTTAAAAGCAGCGAAACTTATCCAAGATTAAATTTATGAAGCAGTTCATTTTTGCCATTGTCGTACTCGGATTCTCGGTGACACTTTTTGCTCAAAGCGATGATACCACTACCATTCGAAAAATTTATGATGAAGCCTTGACCAATGGTGAAGGCTATTCGAATTTGGAATACCTCGCGACAAAAATTGGCCCGCGCTTAAGTGGATCGCCGGGAGCGGCCGCTGCAGTGGAGTGGTCGCGACAAGTGATGCAAGCCTATGGTTTTGATACAGTTTGGTTACAACCTGTGATGGTACCGCATTGGGTACGGGGCAAAAAAGAAATCGGAAAAATTGTGAACTCCTCCAAAGTAGGATCTCAGGAAGTGAATATTTGTGCCTTAGGCGGTTCTGTGGGAACAGGGCCTTCTGGTTTGGTTGCGAATGTTGTGGAGGTTAAAAACTTTGATGAATTGAAAGCACTTGGCGAGAAAGGTGTAAAAGGAAAAATTGTTTTTTACAACCGTCCGATGGACCCAACAATCATTCAAACTTTTGCTGCGTACAGTGGAGCAGGAGATCAACGGAGATCAGGCGCATCGGAGGCAGCCAAGCTTGGTGCTGTTGGTGTTGTTGTTCGGTCGCTTGGTTCTAATCTTGAAGATTATCCACATACCGTTGGAATGGCCTATGCGTTGAACGTTCCTAAAATTCCTGCAGTAGCGATCAGTACGCGGCATGCAGCGTTGTTGAGCAAAATGTTAAAAGATGATGGAGCATTAAAATTTTATTTCGAAACATATTGCGAGACGTTGCCTGATGCTCCATCCTTTAATGTGATTGGTGAGATGAAGGGCTCACAATTTCCGGACGAGATTATTGTAACGGGCGGTCATTTAGATTCATGGGATCTCGCACAAGGTGCGCACGATGATGGAACAGGTTGTGTTCAATCCATTGAGGTATTGCGAATTTTTAAAGCGATGGGCTACAAACCAAAACGGACGATTCGTGCAGTGATGTTTATGAATGAAGAAAATGGATTGCGTGGCGGCCGCGAGTATGCACGTGTTGCGGAATTGAATAAAGAAAAACACATTGCTGCCATTGAATCGGATCGGGGAGGGTTTACACCACGCGGTTTCACCATGAGTGGAACAAAAGAAACAGAAGCAAAGATTAGAAGTTGGAAACCGTTGCTAGAAGAATATGGTCTTACCGATTTTAGTCAACCGGGCGGTGGTGCTGACATCGGACCGCTTGCACCGCAAGGCACTACCTTGATTGGCTATCTTCCGGATTCACAACGGTATTTCAATTACCATCACACACCAGCGGATACGTTTGATAAAGTAGATAAACGTGAATTGGAGCTAGGTGCAGCTGCCATGACTGCCATGGTCTATTTATTAGACACCTATGGGCTGAAGTAATTTGCTGATTTGGAAATTGATTGTGGTTGTTTCCATAAGAACCTAAAATGGGCTGAGGGGATAAAATAATTCGTTTCTGATTAAGAGAGCAAAAAGAAGGACGAAAAACTATTATTTCTTTGTCAAAAGCGCTATCTCCTTCTCTAAGCTATCTATGCGTTGATCTTTCAGTTTTATGATTTCTTCTTTCGCTTTCAAGCATAGTTGAAAAAGTTCAGCATTGCTGTCAACCACACCATGATGATTGTTCTGAATGTGCAGAGTATTTTTTTCAAAAGGTAATAAATCTGCAATGGGGATATTATAAAAAGTTGCGAGTTTCTCTAGGTGATCTAGCTTTACATTGGCTTTGTCACTCTCCAGGTTGTGGTAATTGGACTGAGTCATTCCTAAATAATCAGCTACTACCTGCTGTGAGTAACCATACCTTTCACGTTGTCTACGGAGATTGGAACCTAGTTTCATAATATAAATATTGGCTAATTGTCATAATAATATATGGATAAAATTATTAATTTGATTGATATTTTTATCAGTTTCTGATATTTAAAGAAAGGGCTAATCACTAGACATTTGATCTATGATTTGAAAAAAGCGAAGTCAAACCTGATTTACTGATGGGAACCATTTTTAAACAGTTACGATGTTTAAGTTGAAAAATCTGTTTTTCTTAGTATAGCCGCCAAGCCAAATTAAATAAGTTAAAAAATAATTTTTACCCCATATCTTAAACCCCAAAATTATGAAGCAACAGAAGCAAAAATCAAAAATTCTCATT
>JBGTGG010000034.1:0-3230 GCA_041746855.1 Cyclobacteriaceae bacterium
CACACCTACGATTGGCGTGGCAGGTGGGTTTATCGCTTTGGACATGAACATGACCTGGACAGATGTGGACGCGCTCGATAAGCCAGCTTTTTCTTTCATTTTTGATCCACGCTTTGGTAAATCTTTTCGCCTCAAAAAACCTGAGCAAAATCTAGCGCTCTGGGTGGGTGGTTTTCGTTGGAGCATCAATTCCGAAACGGAAGGATCCTTGCCGCTAAATACATTAATACCCACGGAAGGACTTGAGGAGAAAATAGAGCAAGGTATTGTCAAAATGGGGGATGCACAACAATCAGTGGATGCATGGTGGGAAGGCCTGAGTCCCGTTGAACGACAGAACCCCGTAAACAAAGCAAAACATCAGACCGCCAACCGGGCACTCGAAAGTGCCGGAAATTTTTTATATGCTGTTGATGCTGCCCTTGACTCCGAACCCGGCGCTACTGTCCAGTATTCGCTTGAGAAAAGGCCAGCGGAAAAGTGGAATTTTCTTGTAGGAGGTCAATTTCAATACAATAAACATTGGATGGTAAGGGCGGAATATGGATTTTTAGGTTCGCGACAACATTTCTTTACAGGACTTCAATATCGTTTTGGATTATAAATACTTTTTAAAGCGCAAAACAAACCCTACCTAATTATGAGAACAACACTACTACTTTTTATGACCACCCTTTTCTTCGCCTGTTCCAATAATCAGGATAAGATAAACACGGAAAACATAGCCGTTATTGAAAAGTATATTCAAGCAGTGCAGGAAAAAGACACACAAACCATGCGTGATTTACTGGCGGACAATTACATTGGGTATGGCCCGTCCGTTAGCGATACCATTAACAAAGAACAGGCGCTTGCGAGTTGGGAAGAGGTTTCTAAAAACTTATATGATAAAATCGAGTACACCCGCACGGTGAACATTGCCTCAAGAATTGAAGACGGTCCGCATCCCGGCAATTATGTTTCGGATTGGGCAAGTCTAAGAATTACCTATATCGATGGACGAGGCCCAGTGACACTTAATATGAATGCTGTTTATCGTGTCGAAGATGGCAAGATCACAGTGAGCCGTACCTTTTATAATGAAGCGGATGTTTTACGCCAACTGGGATATTCATTTTATCCTGCTGAATAAAATCACACCACAGTTTAAATCACACGACCATGAAAAAAAATATTCTCTTCTCATTGCTCTTTTTGGCTACCTTAAGTATAGCACAGACCCCCTCAGCACCAAAAACTTCTTTTGCCAAAAGCTTGGGCATGTATGTATTTCCTGCCAAGAATCAAGATCAGGCCACACAAGATAAAGATGATGCCGAATGTTATAAGTGGGCAGTTGAGCAGTCAGGTGTTGATCCCTTAAACCCGACTAAAGTTGAGGCGGCTCAAGTAGACACTTCGCCTGATGGATCGGCCATTGTAGGATCTGCAAGGGGTGCAGCTGCCGGAGTAGCAATCGGTGCTATTGCAGGCGATGCTGGAAAAGGCGCTGCTATTGGTGCTGTTGTAGGTGGCTTGGCTGGAAGACGTGCTAAAATGGCCCATGATCAGCAGCAGCAACAGGCAAACAATCAAGCTGCAGCAAATGCAGAAGTAGCAATGAGCGATAGTTTCAAAAAGGCTTTTACTGTTTGCCTGGAAGGAAAGGGCTACACGGTAAAATAAGGTCAATACGATACTAAAGTAAAAACTAAATTTTGAAATTCGTTTTGGGCGTTTAGCGCAAGGAACGTTAATTAAAAACCATGAATTTATTACTGCGCATCATCATTATCCTGAGTTGCTTTTTTACTTTCCTAAATGCCATGGTATTTATGGCGCTTGCAATTTTTCGAAGTATAGAAGGCTACATTCTTATTTTACAAGGGAAAGTCCATGAACATGTTGGTGGGCATTTGGTAGAGTCGTTGGATGGTTTTTTGCTTGCCGTTGTATTCATCATTTTTTCCATTGGCTTTGGTAAACTATTTATTCCCGATTCGCGCGTCTTTAAGAATATACAAATCAGTTGGTTGCAACCGAAAAATTTTATGGAACTGAAGCATACCTTATGGGGAGCTATTCTCACCACTCTGGTAGTAACGTTCGCGACTTTCATTGTCCGTAACGTGGGATCTTTGCAATGGCAACACCTTATTGTGCCTTTATCGATTGCCCTGCTTGCTTTTGCATCTAAGATGTTAAAGGATCACAAATAAATCTTGTATACCTACTATTTAGTTGCTCATTGTGAATCATCAAACCCCCGTGTAATTAAACGGGCTAATCGCTTTCAGTTTTGTTTTCAATTCAGTTGAAATGTCAAGGCCATCAATAAAGGAAGCAAGACTCGCTTGTGTGATCTTTTCATTCTTCCTGGTAAGTTCTTTCAATGCTTCATACGGATTTGGATATCCCTCTTTTCGTAAAAGCGTTTGAATGGCTTCGGCCACAACGGCCCAATTATCATTCAAGTCAATGTCGATAGCAGTCTTATTTAATTCTAATTTTGAAATACCGCGCTCCAATGATTTTAGTGACATAAACGTATGCGCAATGGGAACACCAATATTTCGCAACACAGTAGAATCGGTAAGGTCGCGTTGTAATCGGGAGATTGGAAGTTTTGCCGACAGATGCTCAAACAATGCATTGGCCAATCCTAAATTCCCTTCCGCATTTTCAAAGTCGATGGGGTTTACTTTATGGGGCATGGCGGAAGATCCCACTTCTCCGGCAATAATTTTTTGGTTGAAATAATTCATGGAGATGTACTGCCATACATCACGACTATAATCAATCAAAATCGTGTTAATTCTTTTCAGGTTGTCGAACAACGCAGCCAAATTATCATAGTGTTCGATTTGTGTTGTGGGTTCACTTCGACTAAGTCCTAAATGGTTTTTCACAAACGCATTTCCAAACGCATGCCAGTCGATGGAAGGGTATGCGATATGATGCGCGTTAAAATTTCCGGTGGCGCCACCAAATTTTGCGCTGTGCGGAATGGTCTTCAATAACTCCAGTTGATTTTTCAAGCGAACAGAAAAAACCTGAATCTCTTTTCCTAACCGCGTAGGGGAAGCAGGTTGCCCATGTGTTCGTGCCAGCATGGAAATCTCTTTCCATTCCTCTACTTGCTGGTCGAGGGAAGCAATCAATTTTTCTATTTGTGGAAGCAACACCTGTTCGATTGCTTCTTTCAACAGCAATGGTGTCGCTGTATTATTAATATCTTGGGACGTAAGTCC
>JBGTGG010000035.1:0-31964 GCA_041746855.1 Cyclobacteriaceae bacterium
AGCCCCAGCGGGATCACAAATTGAGAGCAAAAGGGTACAGGGCGAGAAGCCTGTCCCGATAAGACTCAGCGAAGCAAGTCGCTATCGGGAAGCTCCAGCGGGATCACAAAGTGTAGTAGTAGTATTTCACTGGATTTCGATTAAGTCGAAATCAAATTGTCAGAAATAAAGTTCGGGGTGTAGCGTAGCCCGGTATCGCGCCTCGTTTGGGACGAGGAGGTCGTAGGTTCGAATCCTGCCACCCCGACTATTTTCAACGGTCTCGTAGCTCAATTGGATAGAGCAACTGCCTTCTAAGCAGTAGGTTTCAGGTTCGATTCCTGACGGGATCACATTTGTGCATCGTGCTCATTTATACGGGAGCATCTCTTCGGGGATGCTCTAATTATTATCATACTTACCGATTCCGTAGCTCAGCTGGTAGAGCATAACACTTTTAATGTTAGGGTCCTGGGTTCGAGCCCCAGCGGGATCACTGATCGAAAGATCAAAACTTTTAGAAGCTCACAAACTGCACGGTTTGGGAGCTTTTTTGTTTTCATACTATCCCATTTTATTCATCTAAAATCAAAATTCTGGTGAGTAATTCGGGAGTCAAAACCGACTCATGTCCATGACTCCCGAATTAGGGTTTAACGCACTAGTCTTCAACTAGTTCAGAATTTGAACATCTTGAAACAAGGTGGCATCAATCATACATTTACTAACCTTTTAAATGTTATTGCCATGAGTAAAACGTTCAAGATCATTTTCATCCAAAGGAAACCAAAAAACTATACAGATGGTCCAATTCCAATTTATGCACGAATGACCATCAAGGGTAAAAGAATTGAGTGGTCTACAAACCGGGAATGTGATCCGGAGAAATGGAATAAATCGACAGGAAGAGTAAGAGGTAACGGACAATCTGCTAATCAAATCAATAGTCATCTTGAAGTATTGCGCAATAATATCTTCGAAATACAACGCGATCTTATGATGGCAGGAGTTGAGGTTTCAGTTAACTCCATCAAAAATAAAATAGATGGCAAAACCGAACACAAGAAATCCTTACTTGATGTTTACCGATACCATATCCAACAAGTAAAAGAACTGGTAGGAAAGCAGTATGCAGCCGGAACACTCAAAAGATTCAAAGCAGCACTCTCTTCATTAGAAGCTTTCATTAAATGGAAGTACAAGGAAGAGGATATTGCACTAGCAGAAGTCAACTTTCAATTTATTACCGAGTACGAATTTTTTTTGAAATCCCAACGCAATGTGCAACACAACACTGCCATGGGAATTATTAAGAAGCTCAAGCAAATTATACGCATGTGTTTAGCAAATGAGTGGATCGAACGGGATCCATTTATGAATTTCAAAGTCAGGTTACATGATACACATCGAAACGTTCTTATGGAAGATGAGTTGACCATAATTTCAAATAAGAAATTAACCCAAGAAAGGCTAAACCTGGTGAGGGATATTTTTCTTTTCAGTTGTTACACAGGGCTCAGCTATGGGGACGTAGCAAACTTGGAACCTAGTGATATAAGCACTGGAATCGATGGTGAGAAATGGGTTTTTACAAAAAGAATAAAAACAGATACCGATTCGCGGATTCCATTATTGCCTCCTGCGTTTGAACTGATAGTAAAATACCAGTCACATCCAAAGACTATCAATTCAGGTAAATTATTTCCGATGCTAAGCAACCAGCGCATGAACTCTTACCTAAAAGAACTCGCTGATATTTGTGGAATTGATAAAGAACTAACCTTCCATTGCGCACGACATACCTTTGCAACAACAGTGACACTTTCCAACGGAGTACCCATTGAAACGGTGAGCAAGATGCTAGGTCACAAGAGTCTTCGCACTACTCAGATTTATGCAAAAATCCATGATAAGAAAGTAAGCGATGATATGCTCGTCCTTAGACAAAAGTTTGGTAATATTAATTCTAAAACTGGGTTGAAAGTTGGCAGTTAAACTTATGAGGAGGAGTTGAACCCGCTGGAATCTTACCTATTAGGGTAAGATATTAACAGCTAGATACTTATAAGAACTTCAGTTTAAAACTCACCGAACCCCTCAACATTCCAATTAGTAACTTATTTGATGATATAAAATTAATAAGATTTTAGGCACTTACCAAAGATTTATATCCCCCCATTCCGTTTTTATTTGAAATAGTGTACATCAAAATTATTCTTTTATCCCTGCTTATTTTTTTTCTTCACCGGAAACTCAAACCCAAAACGCATATTGATTTGGTCGGAGTACGGACTCTTGTATTCCGGATTATAGAGGTTGTAAAGCATAGTGACGGTGCCACGTACACTTTTAAATAATTTGTATTCTTTCTTGAGTCCTGCAAATGATCCCCATACCCACTCGCGATGTGCAGGATCAAAGGGTGTTGGTGTTAACCCAATAATAGGAGGTGTGTTGGTATTCATAACTTCAATACTAAAGTGACCCGTGAAACCTTTACCGATTTTGAATTCCCCGAAAGCACGCGGACCAAAAATCCTTGCGGCAATATTAAAATTGTTGTCGTGTTCATTATAGGCAAGACGATAGTTCCAACCTGCACCTGCTGTTAACCTTCCCGTAAAGCGATACCCGGCATAGGGGTTGAAGTCCACCAACAAGTCATTCTTTTTCAGGATTTGAAAATTGATACCTGGAACGATACTTTCGATAAGCGGCTTGCCTTTCATTGAGTTGGGTGTTTTTTTTGCCAGGTCTTTGATACTGTTCACGCTGGAATATTTCTGTTTGTACTTGGCAATCTTTTGCATGGCCTCGCTAAGCACTTGCTGTTTTCCTGCAAAGTGGTCGATGGACACTTCTTGTACTTTTTCCAAAGCCTCCTCTTTCAAGGCTTCCAGGTCCTTGATACTTTCTGCCATACCCTTGTATTCATCCAGCACTGCTGTTCCTTCTGTGAGTGCTCCCAACTCTTCCATCTGCATCACTTCTTTTTCAAGCGTTTGTGGAATTTGTTTAACATTTTCAATATCTCCGTTCGTGATGTCTTAATGTCTTCGGAATAACCACCAACTTGTTCAGAGATTCCTGTTACATTTTCAAGTCCTTCAATATTACTAAGCTGATCAGTACCCAGCCCCGTCATGTTTCCAGTATCGGGAAGTGAAGCATCGCGTAAGTTTAGATCGTCAGTGACGTTTGAAATACCTTCAATGTTTAGATTGCCAATATTTCCAACATTCAAATTGGCTAATCCTTTATTTAGAGTTGAACTATTTATTCCTTCTAAGCCGGGCAATTCGAAAGCAGAAATGGCGCCCGTCATTTTATCTACTTGTGACTTTAGTTCGGGTGGAAGTTGAAGTTCGTTTACTTTACCAAGTGTTGAAGTTTTAAGCTTTTCCAATTTATTATTCACTGAACTTACCAGTTCATTGGCTTTTCCATTCAAACTGTCAAGACTTGCTTTATATTTTTCTGTAGAAAGATTTAAGTTAGAAAGGCTGTCAATTTTACCTTGAACCGAAGTTTTGCTGCGTTCAATCTTAGTAAGACCATCCTGTAATTCCTGTTGGATGCTATCGCTTTTCTGTTGGAATGAGGTATGGACAGAATCCAATTTAACCGTCAGTGTATCGGTTGACACTGCCTCGATAAAAGCACGGTTTTCCTTAATTGCCTGTGCTTGTAGGCCCGCAACAGACATTAAGTAAATGATCGCCAACTTGATTTTCATACTGTTTGCAAAAGTAATTGATTTTAGTGCGAGCACAGAAAGGCAGGATCTTGAAAATCTTTAATTAACGAGTCAAATAGTACATGTGAAAGAAATTACACTCAGCTTAAATCTTTAAAAAATACAGACACCTACTTTTGCCTACAGATTCATGATCATCCTTTTATGATGCATGGGTTATTCATAGTTGTGTAATTTTTAAAAGAAATATTTTGAAACCGTTTCCTGTAATCGTATTGATGTCGCTGGTTTATTCGTTGTCTTTCGCACAAGAACCACCGCGTATCATCCCCCCTGCACCAGAAGCTGCATCAGTTTTTAAATTTTCAGAAGTACCGGTGTCATTGTACACAGGAGTTCCGAACATCTCCATTCCGATACACGAGATCAAATGCAAGCAGCTGACAATACCGATTCACCTTTCCTACCACGCACGCGGTAACCGTGTAGATGAGATAGCATCTAGGGTGGGTCTGGGATGGTCGCTCAATTATGGTGGCATGATGTCGCGGCAGATCAGAGATGGTGCGGACGAGGAGGCTCAGGGTTACCTGAGACAGGATTATTATAATGATGTATTTACCGATGAGAACGTATTTAATTCTCTATATCATAATGTCATCTTTAATAACCCTGACCTAATCCCTGACAAGTTCATGTTTGACGCCAACGGAACCAGCGGAAACTTTATTTTCAACTCGGTGACGAAAGATATTCTGCTCCAACAATATAAAGATATCAAGATCGAGAAAATTCATGACAGTGAAATAAACGGAGCTAAAATTCATGGCTGGATTCTGACAGACGATGCAGGCAATAAATTTTATTATGGCATTTCCAAAAATGGTCTTCGAACGGCATTCGATGTTGACGAGCTTATGGAAAGCAATACACTCTCGTCAATTACGCGAAATGTGACTTTTCACGGAACCAGCAGCGACACACGTTCTATTTCATCCTGGCACCTGATGGAAATTGAGACACCCTTTAACGAGACTGTTTCATTTTACTACGTACAGGAAGAACCGATCTACTACCGTCATTCGCATGACATACACAATTTCTCTGAGGGTGTAACCGTACATTTTTCGAAAATCCGCGCTAACCAATGGCAGCTTTCAAGAATTGAATATGATCAGGGCGAGATAGATTTCGTTCCCGCGGATTCCGTACGCAAAGACTTGCCAGGTGCTTACGCACTTGATAAAATTATAATCTGGAGTAATACCAGCTCTTCAGGCTCGATGGGCGTTAAGGAATATAAGTTTAACTATCACTACACAACCAGCACAAACAATACTAACCAGGTTCATTATTTGCGGGATGCTGACAGCACAGCAATGAAAAGAATGTTCCTGTCTTCGATACAGGAATCCGGACAACAGTTTGAGGATATACCTCCTTACACATTTCACTACAACCCCATTCCATTACCAAACCGTTTTTCAACATCACAGGATGCGTGGGGATATTACAACGGAGCTCCTAACGGGGAATACCTAACATTCTTTAAGTACGATGTTGATATCGACCGGGGCGTTGACGAGGTGATGGCTTCAGCAGGCATGCTTGAAAAAATTGATTACCCTACCGGAGGCAGTGTGGAGTTTACATATGAGCAAAACATTGGGGCTGTACCTGGTTTTATGAATCAAGTTTTGTTTCCCTCTCTGCACAAGGAGGAAAATGTGTTAAAAGGAGTATCCTTTCTCAAGCCTCCAGGAAATCCTTATCCTCCCGGGGTATTCACTCAAAGCAATATTGTAATCGGCGAGCGTATTGATGGCAATGTAGCCTTTGAAATTAACTTGGCGAACTGTCCAACTGGCCAACCTTTAGAAGAAGAATGTGTGTATTCGGTCCATCTGAAAAATTCCAGTGCCGATTATTTTCTCTATCCTTCTGGAACCGCAGGTGCCCGCACCGGATCCTTTGCTATAGAGCCTGGAACCTATACGCTGGAGGTAACACAGAATAACCCAGGAATTACAGGAAGCCAATTTTATGTAACCCTTGATTGGATTCAAGACACTACCATTGTTATAGGTGGTGTAACAGAGGGTTTTATCCCGGGGGCGGGAAAACGCGTGAAAAAAATTAAGTATAAAGATTCTGACCAGACTATTATACAAGAAAAAGAGTACAACTACTTGAAGCCTGACGGGCAGTCAAGTGGCGTCATATTGGGGTTGCCTGGTTTTTATCATCTTCAAGATCATGTGCTCTTCACGGCCGTAGACAGAGCTGGATGTGGCCCGGGCAGCCCGTTCTCTACCTATCAAGGTAATAGTGTTGGCTATTCTTTTGTAACTGAATATATGGGTACTGCCGATAATAACGTAGGGATGACCGAGCATGAGTTTACCACTGTACAAGATGGTGGTGCAGATTATTATAAATTTCCCTATAATCCGCCTACCGATTACGAGTGGCTAAGGGGTAAAAGTATGTTTACCCGGATTTACAAGAAAAATGATTCCGGAACATTTAGCACTTTAAAGGTCATTGAAAACAGGTATTTGCACGAAGGTAATTTGTTCGATTCGCTCGGCCTGGCGGTACCCGAATTTTTACATATCGATTCACTTTACATTACGGCCTCAGACCGGACAAACTTCCGGATGCCATTAATTGTTATTTACAGTGAAGATGGATTGCCTGCGTCCAGGGTTTACTACCAAAAAGGAGGAACATTCGATCCCCTCTTTACCCGTGAAACCTATTATGAAAATAACGAGATAAAACTAGAAACTGAAGTAAAATATAGCTATAGCTATAACAAACACTACCAGGTAAAATCTTCCGAGACCCTACGCAGCGACAATACAAAAGAAATTTCTGTTACTACCTATGCAGACGACTATACGACAGGCACACCATTCATCGATGCGCTGAAGACAGCCAACATGAAATCCTACCCGATTGAAAAAGTAACATACCAGGAACGAGAAGGCAATTATACTATCCTGTCGGGTGTGTTGAGTGAATATAGTAATTCATCCCCTGGCCTTTTAAGCCAGGTATCAGTTATCGAAAGCAGTAAACCGGTTTCGCTGGCGGCTTTCCGTTTCAGTAACCGGCCTTTAGGAGAATTGCCGTTAACGGGTACAGCGGCCATCTACTCGCCCTACAGCGGATATGTGCCGAAGATCCGATATGAACTTTACGATTCAAAAGGTAACGTGCTTCAGTATTCGACAGGTGACAACATAAAAGTCACTTACTTATGGAGCTATGACCAGCGTTATCCCGTGGCGGAGATTCGGAACGCATCATACAATCAGGTAGCATCAGTACTAGGCTCAACGGTGATCAATGGGTTGGCTGGTTATCCTGCCTCGGATGCGGCATTGCGCCTTTCCCTTCAACCGCTTTACACCCACGCTTCGTTGCAGCAGGCGCAGACATCGGTGTATACATACAACACTGCGTTCGGTGTAACCTCGGTAACTGATCCGAATGGTGTGATCACTTACTACACGTACGACAACTTTGGAAGGTTGAAGACAGTGAAAGACCAGGATGAAAACCTGCTAAAGCTCAACCGTTACCAGTACCGCTCACAAGAAGATTAATTATCCATCCACACAGATAGCATTAGTATGAAATTCTTAAAATATAAACCTGCTTTAATGACTATGCTGGTAATGCTGGCATACCAAGGCCTGTATGCGCAAACAAACCCACTGGTGGGAAGCTGGTTGCTGGATGTAGATAAATCAATACAGATGATGTCTGGGGAAATGAGACAACGGTACGATAGTTTGAGCACCGATGGAAAAGTGCGGGTTAAGACTGCGATGAATGAACGGTTTTTTAACTTCCAGGAAAATGGAACGATACAAGTTCTATGGAAAGTGAATGAGCAGCCCAAGGAGTCGTTCGGTGTGTGGGCGCATGGCAGTGAAGCCGGTTTGATAATAATAACAATCGACAGCAATCCACAGGAATTTGAATATAGTTTTGAAGGCAGTGAATTGCAATTAAGGAATCGTCAGATTACCGGGTTTTTTACAACACTTTGTTTTAACCGTCAATAAGGAGGCTTATGAAAAGAATATTGCTGTTGTTGTTTTCTTTGAATTTCTGTCTTGTTGTTTCCGTTTCAGCACAGTATACCGTGGAAATAACAGGTCCGGTTACCGCAAATGTAAATGAAACTAAGAATTACAACTTGGTGTGGCGAAATAATAACATTATTAAGCCACCACCAAAAAATTTAATTCCAAGTTGGTTAGGTGATGGATACGTTGTTCTATCAGGTGATCAATTTGGAGCAAGTATTCAGTGGACTTCTATTGGAACCCAAATACTACAATTTTCATACGCTTCCTTTGATAATTTCTATTATGACGATTTAACGGTGACAGTTGCAATGGGACCGCCCCCTACACCCAACACAGCATTCACCCATACTCAAAACTGTAGTTCAACCCAAGTTGTGCGAAATACAAATCCGCCTACAGGTTTAAAATGGTATTGGCAAACATCTTCCACGGGAACGAGTACAACCGATTCGAGTGCTTCGATTACGCGAACAACCTCGGGGGATTTGTACCTGCGTGCCCGGCATGTTGCTTCCCCTCAGGACTGGAGTACTGAATCTCAACTGGTTGGTAACATTTCAATCTTAACCACACCTCCAGCAACACCTGCAACTGCTACAAACGGTGATATTATTTCTGATTCAGGTGGTTCTGTTTCACTTTCGGTAAGCACAGTAAGCGGTGCTACTTCATACCGCTGGTATGAAGATGCTGCTGGCGGCACTCCGATTTCAGGAGCCAGCACAGTAAGCTACAGTCCGAATGTCAACGAGACGAAAATTTATCATGTTGAAACCGTTAACGGAAACTGCCCGAGCACTACACGAAAGGCTGTAACTGCCTATGTACATCCCACGCCAATTATCCAATCGACAAACAACGGGGTGATCAGCATGGCTTCACATGTGACTTTGTCATCAGGATATGAGTATGACAGTTATCAATGGAAACGCGATGGCATAAACATTAGCGGGGCAACGGGCTCGACTTATCAAACCAACCAGCCTGGAAGTTATACGGTGCAGGTCAATAAAGGAGTTGCAACAGGAGTAATTTCAGTTGTAAAACTAATTGGCGTAGGGCTAGCCGGCCAGAATATGAACTACGTTGAGTCGAACACAATACTACGCTCTGGAGTAACGGAATCAGATATCGATACATTATCAATACAGTCAATTTCTCAGACCACCCAATACTTCGATGGGCTTGGACGGTCGATTCAGTCAGTCATCACTCAAGGATCTCCTACCAAGAAAGACATTGTTCAACCCATTGCCTACGATGAGTTTGGCCGGGAGGCTGTGAAATACCTGCCGTATATTTCAGCAGAAGGTAGCGGTTGGTATAAAACTGACTTTGTAAATAAAGGCCATGAAGATTATGAAACCAGTCCGCAGCATTTGTTCTACCAGAATACGGACAAAGTAGCAACAGATCTTAAGCCATATTCCGAAACCATTTTCGAGGCGAGCCCACTGAACCGCGTTCTTAAGCAGGGAGCACCGGGAACAATATGGCAGCCAGATGGTACACACACGTATGCATCAACAGATCATACTGTGAAGATGAGTCATGAATTTAACACTGCCAATGAAGTATTGCATTGGACGTACACCTATCCTGATGTCCTTAACCCTTTCGGGAAAGTAAGTTCCGGCACAAGCGGCTTATATTATGCTGCGAACCAATTGTCAAAAAACAAAACCAAAGACGAGCAGGGTCACGAAGTGGTTGAATTTATAGACAAAAAAGGACGTACCATCTTGAAAAAAGTGCAGGCTGATGACAGCGGCAAATACGCACAGACCTACTACATCTACGATGATTTCGGTAACCTTGTTTGTGTAATCCCACCGGAAGCGACAAAGCGCATTTTACAAACATCTCCCGCATCTGAGTATTTTGGAAAGACTGATGGAGAGAAGAATACTTTTCTAACTATCTGGGCATTTCGATATGTTTATGATGGTCGTAAACGGATGGTGGAAAAGCAAGTTCCTGGATCAGGAATAGTGTACATGGTCTACGACAAACGTGATCGTCTTGGACTAACACAAGATCCCAATCAACGCACAAAGAAAGAATGGAACTTCACGAAATATGATGTGCTCAACCGCACAGTGATGACTGGAATGTACACTCATACAGATTCTATCGGTCGAGAGGCCATGGTTAACATGATAAGCACCACACAATTTGCAGAACAGTACGATGAGACAAAACAGCATGGGTACACAACAGACATCTTTCCAACTACAAACCTCACCGTACATACAGTCACGTTTTATGATAACTATGACTTCAGGGACGATTTGATTGCAGGTGACAGCTATGATTTTAAGGACGACCACTTAAGTGGGCAAGAAACATTTGCTTTTGATCGATTAAGAGGATTGGTGACAGGAACGAAAGTAAATGTATTGGATACCGATGACTATCTCTGGAGCGTGAGCTATTATGATGACCGTTATCGTTTGATTCAATCTGTGATGCAAAACCACAAAGACAGTCTTGACATGGTTACAAGTATTTATGATTTCGTGGGCAAAGTAGAGAAGACCAAGATCACGCACAGTACAGACTCCACAAGTAGGGACATCACTCGAGTGTTTGCGTATGATCACACGGGAAGATTGTTGAAGACTTATCATCAAATCGATGACGAAGATTCGGTACTCCTTAGCCAAAACAAATACAATGAACTGGGAGTTTTGATAACAAAAGAACTTCACTCACGAAATGAGACCGATTTTGCTCAACAGGTGGACTACCGTTATAACATTCGCGGTTGGTTGAGTAGCATCAACGATCCTGCCATAAACCCCAATGGGTTGTTCAACTTCCAATTGAAGTACAACGACCCTACGACAAATGGTGGTACAGCGCAATATAATGGGAATATTTCGCAGGCCATTTGGAAAACAGCAGGTAATGATGAGCAATCATATGGATACTATTATGATGATATGAACCGCATCACAGAAGCGAAGTATTTCAATCACATCAATTCGGTAGACAACAGTCGGTTTAATGAAGTTATCAAAGACGGTTCAGCTTCGGGTTATGACCTGAATGGTAACATTAAAAAGCTGCAACGCAATGGCCAACGTACAGCCACATCATACGGATTGATTGATAGTTTAAGTTATACCTATACAGGTAATCGGCTTACCCGGGTAGATGATGAGGTAGATACACAAACCCATGAGAACGGGTTTAAGGAAATTTCTGAGGTAACGAATGAGTATGTTTATGACGACAATGGCAATATGATCAAAGACGATAACAAAGGTATCGTTTCAATTGTCTATAACTACTTGAACTTACCTGGTGTTGTCAAAAAGAGTGGTGCGGATTCCATTGTTTATACCTACGATGCTACTGGACGTAAATTGAAGCAAACCGTGTATGGTGCACATTCTAAAACTACCGATTATGTTGGTGAGTTTATTTATGAAAACGATACACTGAGGTTTATTAACCACGAAGAGGGCCGAGTACTACAGGATACTACTCAAGGTGCCACATATCCTTGGGAATACCAATACCACCTAAAAGACCATCTCGGCAATATACGGGTAACCTTTAGCGAGAAAACAACAACAACAGAATACATGGCTACCCTTGAGGATGCCACGCAAACGGAAGAACAAAGCTCATTTATTAACTACAGTCGCTCACCGATAAACGCACCGGTTGAATACAACCACACACCTGACGGTGGCTATTCACAATTATTACATGGAGGGTACAGCTCACAAGTAGGGTTGGCAAAAAGCTTTGAAGTGGATCCAGGGGATGTTTTTGATATTGAAGTATTTGCGAAATATCAAGACCTGAACTCCACGCCTTCTCAATATTCGGCATTGCTGTCTGCCTTGGTTGGAGCATTTTCTTTGAACCCTACAAGTGGAATTGGTTTGGATGGGGTACAGGCGCATAACGCCTTTGAGGGAATGTTCTCGGCTGGTCCCTATATTGACACCTATTTAGAGGATGACGATACAGCGCCCAAAGCGTACCTTAATTACATTTTATTTGATGAGGACTTCAACCTTGAGGATTTTGGGTTTGACCAGATAGACGCCACAGCCGATCAAAGTGCTATACACGATTATCTTTCCTTGCACGTTAAAGTCCAAAAGAAGGGATATTTGTATATTTACTTGAGCAATGAGAACCCTATGCAAGTTGATGTGTTCTTTGACGATTTAAGGATTGTGCACCATTCTGCTATTGAGCAGGGCAATGATTACTATCCATTCGGTTTGACGTTTAATTCGTACCAGAGAGAGAATACAACGAAGAACAATTATTTATATAACGGCAAAGAACTCCAAGACGAACTTGACCTTGGGTGGATGGACTATGGGGCCAGGATGTATATGCCAGAGATTGGTAGGTGGGGTGCCGTTGATCCACTTGCAGATCAAATGCGAAGGCACAGCCCTTACAACTACGCATTTAATAATCCGATCCGCTTCATTGATCCAGACGGAATGGCACCGTTTAATCAGGTGATAAATTCCAAAGGTGATATCGTCTATGATGATAAGAAGAATGACGGAAATGTATATCAGCTAAAGAATGATCACGCTAAAGTTGATCCGAATGACTTGAGCAAGAATACAGATCAGTTAGTAAAGGAAAATGTATTTGTTGGTTCTGATGCTCAATTAGAAGAATATGTATCAACACAAGCGGAAAAAGTTGGTGCTGACTTTGGTGAAATAAAAGTAACTCAAAATGCAGAAGGAGGGAATGTATTCAGAACTAATATGGGCTCTATATCAATGGAGGACGGCAAAATTACTGCTGAACCATTGAAAGAAGAAAACAAAAAACTTACTGTGAATAACAAGCCTGGCTCAAAGAATGAGGCACTAGGAAACGTTAACAACCTTCGCTCCACGCTTGAACATGAAGATAAGCATCAGACACAGATAACAAAGCCAACTACATTCGGCAGCTTTAAGGAATACACAAATTGGAAAGAACATGATGCTACTACGAAGCAAATAAATGGTAAGCATTTTAGTAAAACTACTCCATCGTATAAAAAAAAGGTATATGAGTATAGGGATAAACATAAGCCGAAATAGTTTCTTTTTGTCGCTCATATTGTTGATCAGCCAGTGTTCGAATGAAAAAGAAACTCAAATTGAATTCACTGTAGTGCCGGAGTTAAGTGAAGAAGGTGATACTTTAAGAATGCAGTTTGACTTCAGATCAGATGCTCAACAAACGTTACTTCTTGATTGGGATGCTCTTTCAATATATGATCCGACTTTTGAAAAGGAAGGATTACTTGCAAATGATATTGAATTGAGAAATCTACTGGACAGTATTAGTCAGTCACAATTTGTGATTGAAAATGAAACTCGTGACAGACGTTTCTTTTCAGATATAAAACTGTTTGAAGGTGAGATAATGGAAGCCAAAAGTGTTTTCTCTTTTGACTCACAAGTTGATACGCTGCATCTGTCAAAAAATGGGATCAGTATTAAGTCAATGGCGATTAATGTGAATAGGCTTAAGATTGAGCCAACCGATAGCGTAATACGTCTTCACTACTTATTTAAGCCAACGACAGAACAAAAGAGGGCGGGATTCAAGGTACTTATTGTTAGTTCGGATTGGTTTAAAATCACTTCGTAATTTATTCATTCAGACCCACCTCTAGGTTAAGTCTCGGCCTGTGTGCGGGCAAGCGGGCGACTTAAGCTTGCTAATAGAAAGAGGTTTTCAAACTTGATAAGTGGTTTTTTTATTGGTTGGGTTTTATCCACTTGAGCACTTCCAAGATGATGCTAACGATCCCCCAAAGAGAAGTGATGATTACACCGATAAAAATGATAACAGAAAAGACCTTGTGGTCCTTAAACCAGTCGATCATTTTATCGAGACGTGAGGTAGTATCCCGATAGCCACCTTGTTCATAAAATATTCTTCCTTGGCCAGTGATGTATCCAATGGGCAGTTTAGGTGGGTCTCTTAACAGTTGAATGTACCCATCCTGTTCAAGGGAATCACAGATCATCCAAATGTCATCTGAGTAAGGCACATTAAACTCTTTTATGGCCTTGATAATATTTTCCTCTTTGGTCTTGTAGAAGACTTCCAACATAGCATTCATGTCCTTACGGAAGTCCTGCTTGGCCATTACGAATATGCCTGCTTGGCTTTGTAATCCCTGATGAGTGCATCGATGACCAGGTACACTTGAGACTTAGCTTCGTCCGGAAGTTTGGAGACCTCTTCAATCCTTTTGAGTGTGTTGGTGTCAATCTCCAAAGAAGTTTTGCCAACTAGAAAATCGAGCGAGACTTCTAATGTGTCAGCCACCTTCATGGCTACTTCAATAGAAGGCTTTACTTCGTCCCGTTCGTAGCGTCCGATAATATCACCGGAAGTCCCCACTGCTTTGCCCAGGTCCGACTGGGAAAGCCCCTTTTTCTTGCGCATTGCAGTTATCTGTTTCCCTAAAGTCATACCCATATATCGTTTAAAAGACCTCAAAAAGAGGAATTACACAAAAATAGGTGATATAAATATCGTAATCAAACTACATAAGTCTTGCTACCTTCTGATATATCTTTTAGTTTTACGATAAATAGGTCAGAAAAACTTTTTTTTCATGGATACACCGAAGCGGTCTTTAGACATCACCAATGCCGAGCATATCGGCTACAAGTTCGGGGAAATCGAAATCACGGTGCTGGGCGGGATCAGGTTGGAAGGGTTGGACAGGATGCGGGTGACCCTGAAAGTGCAGGTGGAACATCTGAGCTTGCGACATAATTTAGACTTGTACAATGATAACCAAGTGGAGAAGTTGGTAAGAAAAGTTGCTGAGAAACTAGAGATCGGAACGAGCGTGATCACCGCAGCACTCACAGACCTGACCGACTTGCTCGAACAATACAGGCTTGACGAAATCGAGAAGCAGGGAGCGCAACAAAACGATAAACGCAAAGCCCTGACAGAAGAAGAAACCCAACAAGCCAGGCTCTACCTGTCGGCACCAAATTTAATCGAACGCACACGGGAAGATATTGGCAAGGCCGGGGTGATCGGGGAAGAAAACAACAGGTTGTTGATGTATTTGATCTTCACCAGCCGAAAGCGTGAAAACCCGTTGCACATCATCAGCCTTGGAAGTAGTGGCATAGGCAAAACACATTTACAAGAAAAAGTCAGTGCGCTCATCCCCGATGAAGACAAGATGGAAAGCACCAGCTTGTCGGCAGCAGCGATCTACTATTTTGGAAGGCATGACTTGCGCAACAAACTTGTGTTGATCGAAGACCTTGACGGGGCAGAACAAGCCTTGTTCCCGATCCGTGAATTGCAAAGCAAAAAGAAAATCATCCGCACGGTTCCTTTTAAAAACACAAAAGGAGAAACCAAATCGATACAGTTGGTAGTGGAAGGCCCGGTGTGCATTGCAGGGTGTACCACGAAAGAGAGCATTTATGAAGACAATGCGAACAGGAGTTTTTTGATCTACATCGATGAGGGCAAAGAGCAGGACGAAAAGGTAATGGAATACCAACGCAAACTAAGTGCGGGAAAGATCGATACCACAGAACAACAAAACATTGTCAACCGTCTGCAAGACATGCAACGGATCTTACAGCCCGTGCAAGTGCGCAACCCCTTTGCAGAAAAATTAAAAATCCCCGAAGAAGTATTTAAACCCAGAAGGACGAATGCACATTACCTGGCCTTTATTGAACTGGTCACTTTTTATCACCAGTACCAACGCGAGAAGCAATACGATCAAGACACGGGTGAAGAGTTTATCGAAACCACACTGGAAGACATTGGAGAGGCCAACAAGTTGATCAAGGAAATATTGCTACGGAAATCGGACGAGTTGAACGGTGCAACGCGAAGCTATTTTGAAAGGCTGAAAGAATACATCAAAGAAAAAGAGCAGACCACTTACACCAACCGCGAGATCAGGCAACACCTGCGTATCAAAGGCACCACGCTCAGACGCTACCACAACGAACTGCAAAGCTGTGGCCTGATCAAATTAAAAGCGGGAAAGAAACAAACAGGTTATCAATACGAAGTGGTGAGTTATGAAGAATATGAAAAGCTACATGATCAAATCAACGGGATGTTGGATGAAATTTTAAACAAGCTGCAAGCCAGTGCGCCACAGGTGAGCCATTCGAAAAATGGTGCACCTAAAAAGAAGCCTTCCAGCAAGTTAGCCAGTGTGAGCCGGTCGGTTTAGAAAAGTATATGCGGACATGAAAAAACTACCGTTAAAAAACCCATCTTTCCGTTACCTCGAACAAAGTTTTAAAGAATGGCTTGACGTGTTGGGATACGCACCGATCAGTGTTTACAACATGCCCTTGCAAATCCGTGAACTGCTCCACTATCTGGAAAGCAAAAACATCAATCACATCAAAGAGCTTGACAACAAACATATCAAAGCGCACTACAACAAACTCAAAGAGCGCTCAAACCAACGCAGGGACGGTGGCCTTAGCAACAACCATCTAAACAAACACATCCAAGCCCTTCGGAAATTTATTGACTACCTCCGGCAAGTGGGAAGGCTTGAACTTGCCGAACTTCCTATCCGCAATGAAGAAGAAGATGCCAAGGCGATACCCGTCATTACCGAAGAAGAAATCCAATTGCTTTTTAAAGCTACTTACAAAGCACCGGAGCGCAGGCCGAACTTAAATGACAAACAGATCGAGGCGATACAGGCAAGGGACCGGGCAATGCTGGCCATCTTCTATGGTTGTGGTTTACGAAGAAATGAAGCGGTGAACCTGGATGTAGGCGATATCAATTTTGATGGTGCGTTGCTCCATGTACGCAAAGGTAAGAACTACAAAGAACGGTTGGTACCGATCAACAAAACCGCTTTGAAGTATTTACAAGGATATGTTTACGATCATCGTCCGGAACTATTGAACGGGAGCAAATCACCCGCATTGTTTATCAGTATGAAACTCAAACGCATGAGCGGACAAACGATGTTGTTAAGGCTAAAGTATTTACAACATCAAACCGAAAACCTTGAGCTGATCGAAAAAGAGATCGTGCTCCATACACTGCGGCATAGTATTGCAACGCATTTACTGCAAGCAGGAATGAAGCTTGAAAGCATTGCCCGTTTTCTGGGGCACTCCAGTTTAGAGAGCACGCAAATCTATACCCACTTGGCAGGAGTAGAAGAAACGAAAGAACAATCCTTTGGCAACATCAGGAAGTACGAGAAGATCCAACTCTTTGAAGATGAAAAGTAAAACCAAAAAGGAAAACGGTTTTGGTGATTACTTGAAAAACCAGAACATGACAAGGCGCAGCATGGCAAGTTGTGAAAAAGCAGTAGGCTTGTTCTTGACATGGATGAAAGGACAATCTATCGCGCCTGAGCAGGGGAGTTATACAGATGTGTTGGCGTACATGAAATATTGCCAACGGAACGAAGTTACCCAACGTACGATCCAAAATTACCTGAACATGGTCAGACACTTTTATAACCACCTGATCGAGCAAGAAGAAATCGAAACCAATCCGGTTACCCGAATTAAAATACAAGGTGTGAAACGAAAAACATTGTACCACATCTTCCAGCCCCATGAACTGCATGCAATCTATAACAGCTTTGAAACAAACAGGCTGACCGACAAGCGCGACAAAGTGATGCTAGGGTTATTGGTTTATCAAGGGTTGAAGACCGAAGAGCTTGGAAAGCTGGAAATCAAAGACGTCAAACTAAAGGAAGGCAAAATCGAAATCCCCGGAGGACGAAAGAGCAATGCGAGAACATTGCAACTGGAACCACACCAAGTGTTAGAAATGTATGATTACATTTTACAAACACGAAAAGAAATCCTTGAACGCTCAAAGATGAAAACTGAAAAACTTTTTATTGGACTTGATGGAGGAAGCGGGGTTGTTGGGTTTACCCATTACATGCTCGTGAAACTTGGAAAGAAGTATAAAGGGATCGTGAACGCAAAACAGCTTCGTGCAAGTGTGATCATGAAGTGGTTGAAGCAATACAATCTAAGACAAGTTCAATTCCTGGCCGGCCATCGCTACATCAGTTCAACAGAGGCTTACCAGCAAAACGATATGGAAGGGCTGAGCGAAGAAGTGAACAAGTTCCATCCGTTGGGATAGTAAAATGTTTTACTATGATCCACTGATAGTGAAATATTTTACTATCGTAGATTTTTTTTAAAAAATAGAGAGAGCAACAAGCCAATGCCGTACCCGATGCGATCGGATAGAAGGTTTATAAAGATGTCTTTTAGTAACTCCACGGCTACAAAGATATAACAAAGTTGGATGCAGCAATGGAAATCGACCACCCGTTAGAAAGCGTTAGAATGGAACCCGAAATCCTGACCTTCTTTTAAAAACCAGAAATGAGATCGTTTAACCTGAGTGGATTTAAGTGGGTTTTGAGCGGGTGCTTTTTAGAAAGGATTTTTTTTATTAAGCCAAAAACCCAATAGCGTGATGAACACTTGGAGAACAGTACTGATCATATCGCTATTGAAAAAATCCATTGTCGAATGTAGCAAAATGTTGGGAACACACAAGGCGATAGTCAAGCCTTCTGCAAGGTATGAGAGCTAAAGTTCTTTAGCGCGTGTAGTATGTTATAGGAGAACTACAACCTAAAGCTGGATAAAACCCGCCCTTCTGCAAGTTTTACTGATCACAGTTTTTGAGCCCACCCGCTTGCAGCACATTGCTACTGCCACACTCCCGATAGCTATCGGGACAGCGCACAAACCGAAGCAGCAGCAAAGAGCTGCACCCATCCGCACGAAACAAAAACATGCGCCAGTAAAACTTTCCCCAAGCTAAGTTACATAATGTGATCTTATACAACTCCTCGAAATCATAGGAGTGCTATCGCACTTTAAAACCTGCGGGTTATATAAGCACATTATGTAAAATAGCCGCGCATGAGTATTCCAAACGAGCAGAAGAGGCACAACGAAATCCTGCACTTTAGCAGCGCCAGGAAAGTCATGGTGCCTTGATGCTCATCAGCAGTTTGGCTTGCATCGTCTTTTTGAAGAACAAATGCCGCGCAAGTCCTTCCCGCATCCAAAGCACTTGCCCTTCAAAAAGCCGTTTAACTTATTGCACTTAGCAATCGAATAAATTGACTAATAAGAACGCTTAACCGCTTCTTTTTACTTTTTGACTTTAATTTTTGAAAAATGATTGAAGCGATTACTAAGATCGCAACAGAGACTTTAATGTATTCCATGCCATTGCGTTGGCGAAAAAGATATCAGAGTTGACATCCTTAAATAAGATAAGAAAAATAACAGACTTAAAACGGATATTGCCAGAATCTTTTTTGCCAGACAGCCTTTCGGGGTGAAGTGGCTCCCGGGCGTTGCGGCCTCAAAACAAAGCAGCGAAAGAAAGTGCGTTGGAAGTTTTGTTTTGATGGCCAGCGTTGGCAAGTGCGTACCCGGGAGACCAACGGAACGAAGCGTTGGGAAAAGTCAATCGGTCAACGGCTGGTTTTAAATTGCGAGCCGCCTTGCGAGTGTGAGAGAGGCCAGGCAGAAGAAGCCCGAAGAATGAGGGCGACTGACTGTGAGTTTACGGTCCGAACGAACCCGCAGGCGAGCACAACAAGGGCAGCGAGTGAATGTTGCAAGTGCTGATCAGGGGAAGTGCGTTGGCGCCAGCTCTTGCAACAGGCACAGTAGCTGACGTGAGGAGAAGTGCAGCACAAGCACAAGGCATGACAGCTTTTCGATAGAAACCTTTTGGCGAAACAAAGGCAATTGCTTTTGTTGAGAGCTGGCATGACTTGTTTGCGTGCAAGCGGAACCGAACTCCTTTTTACCTGTCGAAATGTTCCACTAACCCCAATCTCACAGAGCGACTAACAGGAGCGAAAGACAACATATTTTATAGACTTTATTCACAAAGATACCTGCTTACTAAATGTGAATAAGTTAAAAACCCCGTCCTAACATCTTTGATTGTAACACCCTATCTTTGGTGCGGGGAGCGGATATAAACTGAGTTATCAACAGAGATCCGCTTATGAAACCCGAAAAACAGCCTATCAAAGCCATTTATAGACAGTGGCGTCATCCCGAAAACGGTGTCCTAAAATCCCTGGTTAGACCTCAGTATTTTGTATTGAAACAGGCGAAAATATTTTTCGTTAAAACCCCACTTTTGCTCGGGGTGGACACTATTTATAATAAACATAATAACATCAATTAATTAAATTATATCATGGAACATATGCTATTGCAATTTTACATCTGGTTCGTGGTAGTGATGCTAATACTCATCCTTTGTCCAAAGGATAGAGTTAAGTTGATGGGAGAATTTTTTAGCAAGGTGTTGCCAAAAATCCCATTTACAGGAATAGCTAAACTGCTCAAAGCTAAGGGTGAGAAATAAAAATATGATAAGACTTTTTTACTGGAGCAGGTGGGCTTAATAAAGGAATGGTTCAGTGCTTCACAACTCTAAATACAGAGAGTCACAGAAACGCGTGGATAATCAATTTGTTATCTTTGGATACACTTTATGATTATGGATATTGATGATAAAATTGACAGGTATTTAAAAATGCTTTACGAAGCGAAAGAGTACACAATGTTTGCAAGTGACCTTTATGGGGATGACTTTTATATGAAGAATGTACCTCATATGATAGATCGGACTATGATTGAAAGAGGTTTAGTAAGTGTTGAGAAAGAGGTTCGGATGTTAACAGCCTTTGGAATGGAAGTCAGTCAAATTGGTGGATGGAAACTCTATCAGCAAAAGAAATCCGAGAGCGAAATGACGGAGATAATATCGCGAGAAGAACTTCAAAGTTTAACCAAAAAGCAACTTGAACTTAGTATCAGGGAAATGCAGGTCAACTTCACACAAATAAAGAACTGGTGGCTAATCCTGTTAATTACCACCATTGGCTCAGCCATTTGGGTGCATTATTCCAATCATTTTTTTAAAAAATAAGCTATCTTGTCCTATTGAAAATATGGGTTGTCTGCGATTAACATACCGGGAAAAAGAAGAAGGTCAGATTTTTTTGAACCTAGGAGAAAAAACGGGTATCCCGGAAAAGTGCAATGATTACTATCCATTCGGCTTGACGTTTAACTCTTATCAGAGAGAGAGCTCGACCAAGAACAATTACTTGTATAACGGAAAGGAATTGCAGGATGAACTTGATCTAGGATGGATGGATTATGGGGCAAGGATGTACATGCCTGAGATTGGAAGGTTTAATAGAATAGATAGGTTTTCAGAGAAATATTTAAATCTTACTCCATACCAATATGCCGTTAACAACCCTTTACTCTTTGTTGATGTGAATGGAGATTCGGTTAAAACCTATTTCTTTGATAAGAATGGAAACCAGTTGACTACAGTACCAGATGCGGTGCAACAGATGTTTAATTCTGAATACGGAATATCCGTTGGATATAATAGTGAAACAGGAATGATGTACTATTCAGGAGAAGTGGAAACTGAAAATACCGTTTCTGAAAGTGCAAAAGAAATTGTGGTCTCCGCTTTATCAGATAATGTAGGCGGTAAAAAGGCAGTTAGAAAATATGGGGAAATCGTATTTGGTGATGGGAATTTTGGAACTATGCAACCACCATTATCTGTATCAGAGGGGAGAGCTAATAGACGGACATCGTGGATCAATTTGAGTCATTTTGATAAAGATGGCTCTTCCAAAATGCAGAATTATTCGAAATTTGATGCAGCAGGTTTTTCGCGAAGGGCATATAATCTTGGCAGAGTTTTTGAACATGAGTGGATTGGGCATACTTTAGGGAATAAGTCTGATCCTTCAAACCGTTTCAAGGCAGGTCCTACAGTCAGTATCGTAAACAAATTTCGAAGAGAGATGGGGTTACCTGAGAGATTAAATTATGGTAAACCAATTTATTTTAGTCACGATAACTCTAGGTCATCTCTTAAAGACCTAAGGAATAAAGCAAAAAAAGGAGAAGTAGTTCCTGTCATTTATTAATGCAAAAAAATGATTATTAGTTATTTAATTTGGTTTTTAAGCATTTTCCAATCTGGAATTGCGGGGAGTTATTCTGCTAGGAAAATTACGAAAGATGCTGGGGGGAGTCTTCAGCATGTTTCTTCCTTGAAATTAGAAATCGATAGTACATATCAGTACACAGATGTAGCATTTGATAGCTCAGGAGAAATTATTTTAGCTGATACCATTAAGGGTGAATGGTATACTGTTGGAGATACTTTATTAACGAAGAATTATAACGTTAAATGGTTAATAAAACGAAACTCATTGATAAAGCTGTCTGTAATTAAACTCAAATATCGGAAAGAAAAAAGATAAGTGGCTAGTGTCCTTTTACTGTCTTGAGTTTGCGGTTCTAATAACCCACAAGTCTAAATCGAATTTTGCGAGTGGCTTTTAAAAAGTAGTAAATAAAATATCCAGCAGAAATATGCAATTTAAGGTGTCTACTGATAAGGCGATGATTTTAATTGGATGTTCCTAATAAGGAAAAATAATTAGAAAGAAATAAAAAAAGGATAGGCTACTTTTGAATTTAACCTATCCTTTTATTCACTGGATTACTTAAAGAAGAAATCGTTCATATCAATGTTTTGAGTATTCAAAAATCAATAACCATTTGAACGGAAAGACCTAATGGTTGAATGGTATAGTTTACCACCACAATGAATACTTCCTCTTGAACCTTCGAGGAAAGTGGGTAGCTCCTGGCTTCGTAACGCATGAAGTGCGATGGAAGAAATTGGCCAATATTGGTACTTCAGATCAAACAACAAATCTTTTAGTTTGTGTACCTCAGCTTTCGTGAGTTGGTTTGGGAATATACGGTAACAACTCCTGGTCAGCGCCCCCAGTTTCACAATAATTTTATAACTGGATGTTCCTTATAAGAGACAGCATGTAAAATTAAAATATTCTAATGAATTGCCTAATCATTTTTGCTGGGCATTGAATGAAGGATCAACTTATTTAGTTCTGCATTGATCGCAATGGTGGTGTTGGTTGTAGAGTTTTCGATTTTGTCTGGAATTGATCAGGTCAGTTTTGATTCTTGTCAAGTCTAATTGTAAATCTTCATACGCTTCGCTTGGCGTGCGGCCTAAAAGTGAAACATGAGGTCGGTCATTGTAATCCGTTACCACAAACTGGAGCGCATCCTCCAATTGTTTCCTATTAGTGATTTCCATTTTATACAAATAGTTATACTTGATAAGTTTGTTGTGTGATTCAATTAGGGAATTGGAATAGTGTACATCTACCAATGCAATCTGGTGGTTTACATTTTCTGGGTATAGGAATTTATTTTCCGAACCTCCATCGGTGATCAGCACAATTGTTGAATTAGTATTGATAGCATCTAAAGCTTCTTGAATGGTTTCTTTTCTATAAACTGATTTTATTTTATCTGCAATTTTCCACGAAAGTATTTTCCGCGAGAAATTGTCTACTACCAGATAAATAAAGTGTTTCACATTATCGGGTGTTTTAAACTCCGTGATATCCGCATGCCAGATTTGGTTAGCCTTGTCAGCCCGAATGCTTACCTCACTATTTTTCCTTCTACTTTTTGGCTTTGATCGGTTTAATCCAAATTTGTTGACGTACTTGTACCAAGTATTGAGGCTAATGCACAAAGTCTGGTTTCGCAAAGCATGATAAGCGATGGATGAAACCGGCCAATATTGAAATCGGATGTCGGTCAAAAACTCTTTCAATTTGCTAACCTCTGGACGGGACAATTGATTTGGAAATATCCGGTTACATCCGTTTGTCAATGACTCAAAACACTGCGAATGGGATTGCATTGCCCCAGTTGCGAAAGGTGGGTACGGAAATATTGAAAAACCGCACTATTCGTTTGAGCCCAATGACATCCTTTACTCGATTACACAAATCAACTATTGTGCCGTTATTCGATTTGATGGTCGAATGAAATTCCGGTAAGGATTGTGCAATAGACAATGCCAAAGTAGTAAGGCGTACATATGCTGAGAAGACCCGTTTGTCAGTCTTGTTGTGCGCCAAGGTTTTTATTATTTCATAGTCATTTGAGCCGTCAACCCGAAACCCAAAATCCTTGTATTTGTTGGCAGCTTCATTTTTCCATCTATGTATATTGGATCGTGGTATTTGTTCAAGAATGGAGGCTGATAACAATCCCTCGTGAGCAAGGAATTTCACCTGTGTAGCGTACAACGTTCTTTGTAATGACATTTTGCTAAATAAACTAGAATTAGCTATGGTGGCAAATTTCACTCACAACTTCGTACGAACTTGTGAAATCCTTGATCAGCATTTCTGCATTTTACCCAAAATAATCTTATCCGTATTCTGACAGAATTGTGAACAACTGATTTTTTGTTTTAGCAGTTTTCGAAACTTGATCAAGACAACGGAAATCAACAGGGATTCATATAACCATAATAAAGGACATGAAGGGAACAAATTCAAACGGTGGTTTAGAAAACCATACACCGATGCACCGTAATCAGTTGCTTACGCTCCGGGACTTGGAGGATTTTAAGGATGCGCTTTTCAATGAAATGAAAAAACTCTTTGGACAAGCCAATGGTCAACAAACCAAAACATGGTTGCGATCAAGTGAAGTCCGAAAACTACTTGGTGTTTCTGCCGGCACATTGCAAAACCTACGCATCAAAGGTACTCTCCCCTTCTCTAAGATTGGTGGGATCGTCTACAAACAGGAGGTAATCGTCAAGTTGTTGGAAGACTCTAAATCCAAATAAACGTTGGATGCATTATGGTTATATAAGACGTTCATCAGACGCATCACTGCGGACAATCGCATTACGATTGTCCATATCGCTTTATGTACTGCCCTATGTTATTGTTGGCTAACCAATAATTTTTCTTCTTCCTTTCAAACCTCTCGCAGGCAACTCATGCAGTTGGCGCACATCCGCTCGATTGTAACGTACCACAAAACAATAAATGAACTTCAATTCTTCGGTTATATTATCTATACCCCTTCCTACCATCCCAAACATGGGAGCACGTTTTCCTTGTGCATGGATCACCTAACAAATGGTATGTCATGAAGTCCAGGCTTTCATTCTCACAGGCTAAACAAATCCCTATTGTCGACTACTTATCCGGACTTGGGGTGGAACCGGCCTACATCCGGGGAACCGATCACTGGTACCATTCCCCTTTTCGTGATGAACGCACCCCCTCATTCAAAGTGAATGCAAAACTCAATGTATGGTTCGACCATGGAACAGGAGAAGGAGGAACGATCCTGGACTTAGGGGCAAAACTCCATCAATGTTCGTTGCAGGAGTTCCTTGAAAAGTTATCAAATGGTAACCACGGCAATGTTTCGTTTCACCAGCAAGATCTTCCGGTCAGTAAGCCTGATTCCAAATTGGAAATCGTTTCAGTGAATGAATTGACCAGCCCGGATTTGCTACAGTATCTAAACAGCAGGGGTATTGATCGCGAAATAGCGAAAAGGTATTGCAAGGAAATTGAATTCAGGATTGCCCATAAGTTTTATAATGCCATTGGTTTTCAAAATCAATCCGGTGCCTATGAACTCCGTAACCGCTGGTTCAAAGGATCGTCCGCTCCCAAGGATATCTCACTTATTAAAGGTGACAATGTTGATTTTTCCCGCATTGCTGTACTGGAAGGTTTCATGGATTTTCTATCTGTCTTGAAGATTGATCAAAATGAAATCAAACGCTTAACGACCAACTCTGATTTCCTGATCCTGAACTCACTTCGGCTGCTGAACAAAAGCTTACCGATACTTTCAGCCGATTCACAAATCAATTTGTTTCTGGATAATGACCTTGCAGCACTTGGTGCCAAGGACAGCCTGAAAGAAAAAGGGTTCCGCTATCATGATGTTTCACCTTGCTATGATACGCACAAGGATGTTAATGAATACCTCATGGCAGAGAAGAAAATGAAACAAGGTGAGCAGCAATTAAGCAAAAGGTCAAGGAAGCTCAGGCGTTAGGTTGTAAGAATTTTAAAAGGTCTCATCGAGGTAAAGGTTTCCTTGAAAAGACCTTAAATGTTTTGAAAATGAAATTTTTTAAATGAATAATATTGTCAATTATCTGCAAAGCAAGGAAGCTGTTTTTCATGGCTCACTGCTCCTCATTATCCTTTACGTTCCCCATGCAGGACATTTGTTCAAGGAACTCGAACACCTGGACATGGCCATCATGGGCTTTACTTTTTTAAACTGGGTGTATGGTATTGCCCTGGCTGCTGTTATTGAATTCCTGATTTTGGTATTCATTATCAATGGCTACCGGACAACGGGTAAATTCTATGCGGTCGTCAGCTTCTTTCTCAATGCCTTCTATTACAACTACTGGTTTGAAGCGCTGCAAAACCTCAATCAACACAACATCAAAACAACATTGATAAGCCTTTGCATTTGCCTGATCCATTCCCTTGCTGTATGGCAATTGAGTGAACTGTTTTACAAAAGGGTGAATGAGGAAAAAGACAAACTGACAGCTTACTGCAATAAATGTGGAGCGTGTCCATTCCCAAGCAAGCGTTCACTGGATGGACATTTCTCGAAGGCTCACAGGGCTAGGAAGAAACAAGTAGTCCAGGCAAGTTCAAGTTAAACCAACAATGTGCAACACCATTAAAGAATGTTAAACAATGTTCAACATTAACCAAACAAACCATGAAAGAGAGCAAAATCCCAATGGACAAATATGCTTGGTGTTTACGGAGCAAGCCATGTTTCCGCTACGCTTCAACGGCTTGCCAACAGCTTGTTTATATTCCAACATGACCACTGCGTTCGATTTTAAAAGCCATGAAGAGAAAAGGTAATAGACAGCAAAAGGCGGAATCCTAAAATCTACTTTATTAAAAATGAGCATTCCCAGGACAACCAGGAATTTGATTATATCCTTTTGCCTCTTCTTTTCTTCAATTTCCTTAATTGGGAGATGTCGTTTCTGTCAATTTCCCGGTTTACAAATTTCTTATTCAAAATAAGGTCATCAAGCGAAAGGATGTAAATTTCAATATTTGCAAGATTAATTTTTTCAGCCTTTTGTTTACAGTCATTAAAGGAGTCTAACCCATCCAAAGCCGGAAGAAAGTCAGTATGGAATTCTTTATGAGGAATCTTTAAGAAAGTCTTTTTTGGATCAAACACAAGCTTTTGCAGGTCGTTTGTATCAACATCCAAATCGGTAAGGGCATCAACAAGTTTATTGAAATTGGAAATAGTAGGTTGATACCAAAAATCAAGGTCAGCTTTTAAGCTTTGATTGTAATTGCTAATTCCTGAAACCCTTTGTAGTCCATAATGATTAACCGCTACACCTCCTACAATCAAATAGGTAACTTTATGACGGTGTAGAACAATGCAGATCCTTCTTAAATATTCCAGAATATCATCTGAAATCATTTTTTAAGTTGGGTTTTAAGCGGTGTCCTTTTATTTCTATAAGAATCGTCCTTGCTGAAAAAATCGGTGATGGCTTTCCAGATAGATAATTTTCGCTCAACAGGAATTGAAGATTGCATTTCAGCTTCAATCCTGTTTTTCTCTTCTATATTGTGATATACTATTGGCTTAATCATACATATTAAATACGATAACATCGTATCACAAGTTAGCAAATTTAAAGTATTTCATTAAAATTAAGCGACAGGTTTGAGCCGGAAAGCCTCTTCCAAAAATGCGCATCTCCACTAAAATATTGACGGATTCGTTATATTACTAATTACTACTCAACAAATAAAGAGTACAAAACCCTTTAAACTAAATCGTATTTTATGTAAATTAGTCTTGATATCCGGTTGGGGTATCGATTTAATTTGAAAAGATTTGATGCCCTTTGATCGATAAATAGGGGTGAGTAAATCGGGAGTTAGTTTATATGCAAAAAGCTAACTTGCAGATAATAAATGTGATGTCCTCTAAAAAAGGAATCCCAGCGGGATCACATCAGATGGCCAAGGAGATATATCCTTGGCCATTTTTGTTTTAAGGATCACGGGATAGAACACGCGGGAAAGTGGGATTTCTCAAGAGTACTATTGATTAAAGCTTTATCACTCTTTCAATTAATACCTTATTTCCTGAAGTTATGGTAATGGTGTAAACACCTGAAGCCAACTTGCTGAAATCAATTTTGCCTTGCATGACAATTTCTTGTGAAGTGCATACCTGACCGAGTTGATTCGTGACTACTACTTGCCCCCTTGGCAGTGCGTCAGGCAATACAATTGTCAATTCGCGTACTACTGGATTTGGGTATAGTTGAATGTTTAAATTTACGTTCTCCCACCCCGTAATAATATATTCATACTCTCCGCTGTAATTACACCCATCAATTGAAATGAAAACTTCATATATCCCAGCATCCTCTATTTCCAAACTTGGATTTGTAGCACCCGGCAAAGCTTCCCCATTGAGATACCATTGAACTCCTTCTGTAAAGGGAACGATAAGAATATTATCTTTTACCTGAATGTCAATGGACGAAGGGGGTTCAAGTATGGTTACTGTAAAACGATCAATCCCAAATGTAGCGGTGTTGCTGCTCACATTAAATGCATACTTGCTATCGTTGTCTATCGGGAAAGTCTGATCCATGAAAGCATCGTGCAACTCAAATGTTACTCCTTCCGGAAAGGAATTTAATTCTGAAAAGGCAAGGTGATAATCACCTGGTGATACATTCTCAACTACCAACCTAACCTCTTCACGACATACGAGGGAAGGGAGGGAATTAATGGCCAGCTTCATTCCATCGGGCATCATCGATGATAGATTGAAAGTTCCATTGGCGAGTTTAACCGCATCGGCATGTGAATCGAAAATTGAGGTAGCGTCTTCGCGGAAATGGATTATCGTTTCATCACGTACATTTCCTTGCATTAATGTAATCCGTACGATATTCTCAGGAGCGCCCTCACGGAAAAAGATGGTTTGCGTACCAGGGTTTTTCACATTTTCATCTGCTTGCAACACCGGAGTTCCTGAACCATTCGCCTTCACCCAAAAGCCCTGGCCGGTAGCAATGTATTGTGACCCGTTATTTGTGCCGGCTGTACCGTTCCATGTAGCATACTGCAAGGCTGTTGAACTTCCATTGTCAGTTATATAGATGGCGCCATCAAGATTGCTCTTTGTCCATCCATTCGATGCGTTCCAATCGATGGTGGAAGGGAAAGGATTTCCGACAAGGTTCCAACCATCATCTAAAATTGACCCGGATGATGTGTACGTAACAGGCAGTGTGACCGGGGCAACGTTGCCGGCATTGATAACGCCTCTCAAATCCCATAAGGTAGATGGAAGGATATTACCGCGTGTGAAAAGTGCATAGCCCAAGCCCGGTACAAAAATTTCTGTATTTACCAAGTCTGGAAATTCGATATACCCATCGTTCAAATTTATCGTACCGCTTCCGTCTGTATCTGTAATTACGGTTTCATCATAATAAAATAATGATGGATTGGTTAAGCATCCTGTACACGTGCTGGAACCCGTGAATGATCCAGTAACAGGAATTTCATTTTGAATGTCGGCCACGGTGCCTTGTTGGACCGGGGAAGATATGTAACGATATATTCGTTGATTGGTACCACCCTGACGCGTCATGAAGCGCTGCACGGTTACATTCCCTGTAACCTGTGCCCCGGACGGAAGGATACCAATAGCGGCATCGTTGGTTGGTTCGTCACCACCTGAAATCAGTGTGAACACGGAGGTATTGCTACTACCATCAGCGTCAAACACCACGTTGGTGCCTAACGTGAGTACACCAAAGAGGTTTTGATTTGATTGTATTTGCATACCAGGACTAGCGGTGTTCGTAACCTGCATGCTGTAAAAATCAGTAATAGATGAACCGCTGATTTGCTGCGTAGTAGTTCCATTAAAAGTGACGGTACTGGTATTCGCTACAAACGTTCCATGGTTGACCCAGTCACCTCCAACGAATAATCCGGTGCCATTATTGGCAAGCGTTCCGGAAGTAAGTATTAAATCTTCGGAGATTGTGAGGGAGTTTCCAGGCGAGACGGTCAGGATTAAGGAAGCATTGTTCAGTGTGAGCCGGTTCGCTACTGCAGGCACATTCACCACTATAGTATGCGACCCTGTCAGTTCAATGTTATCGGTAGCAGTGGGCACACCATCGGTATCCCAATTGTTGGCATCACCCCAATTGTTGGTGCCAGCTCCACCATCCCACACTTTGATATTATTGATAATGGTAACGTCCGCTGTAGTGGTATATAGCAAGCAACCACCTATAGGGGCAATGGTATAGGTAACGGTATAAGTAGATGCAACACTGGTCGATAAATCAATGTCTCCTGTACCCGCATCGATGACAAGGCCGGGAGTGGATGAATATGTACCAGAGGATGCAGGAGTTGTCTCATTTAATGTGACGGTCGCGGTTCCACTTCCTACAGCATACGGAGATCCATCATAGGAAATGATTGCATCCGGATTTTCTGTAATGGTAACTGAAGTGGTAGCTGTTTGTTCTGCGCATCCTTCAAAGGCTTCCATCGCGTACGTTACAGTATACGTGCCGCCCATGCTGGTGGCAGGCGTAATGGTTCCGGTGTTTGCATCAATTGTAAGTCCTGGTGTGGAGGAAAATATTCCATCCGGTGTTCCGGAAAAAGTAACAGGTACAGATCCTACAGTTGTACAAAAATGTGTTTCATCATAACTTATTGTAGCTGCCGGTGCCTCCGTTATAGCTACAGTCGCGGTGTTGGAGTAAGCCGCACATCCATCAAAGGCATCTACATTGTAGGTTACGGTATAGGTGCCAGCAGTACTGGCTGCCAAATCAATTACACCTGTGGGTGGATCGATTGCAAGTCCAGGAGTGGAGGTAAGCAAACCGGGTAGTCCTACTGCCGTTCCGGTAGGGATCGCCAAGCCTTCATTTGAGCAATAGGGATTTCCTTCATAGGTGCCCGTGGCAAACGGTTGTAGTGTAATCGTTATTTCCGTGTTTGTTGAAAAAGCAGCGCAACCGGCTCCTGCTTCAATCTCATAGAATACAGTATATTCTCCGGGAGTGCTATTCTCCAGGTTAACGAATCCTGTGACAGGATCGATGTCCAATCCGGTAATCGCACTAAAGGTGCCGCCTGTACTTCCAATCAGTGTAACGGCTGCGGTACCTGATGAACTGCAGTAAGGTGTACCCGGATAAGAAATAGTAGCGTCTGGTGATTCTGAAATAATAATTTCTGTATTGGTAATAAAAGATGAACATCCTCCCGTAGCAGCCACATTATAAACCACTACGTAAGAGCCTGCTGTACTTGCATCCAGGTCAACTTCACCTGTGCTTGTATTTAACGAAAGACCGGCTGTAGATGAAAACGTACCACCTGTTGTTCCCGTTAGGACAACAGGGGCAATCCCACCATTGCTACAATAAGGTGAAGCCGCATACGCGATGGTGGTACCGTCATTACATACTTCACCGACAGCTATTTCTCCAGTAGTGGTAAGGTTGGTAGCTTGTATGGATGTAGGCGTAGGCGAGGCGGTGGTGGGAAGTGTCCATGAAACTCCATCATAGATACCAACTTTAAAGGCACTGGTCGTTGCGCCACCATCAACATCGGCCGCTACCCATGAAGGCGTGACAGAATAATTACCAAACACGACACCATTGTTCTGCAATGTCCAAAATCTGTTTACACTTCGGGTAGGATTGATGTTTGAATTGGTAAGTACGGGATGATCTCCGGTAGTGGTAGAGGCGTTCATCGTACCGCCCACGGTTACGGATGAAAATGTTAAGGAAACCGGAGTATAACTTGCGCCATCACCAATCTGAAATGTGCGCGTTGAAGCACCTGTATTAATTTCTTTTTGAAGATTACCGTTAACCCAACCACTACTCTGTGCCGCACCTAACACGGTACCAGACAAAGGTTGAATGACCTTATTGTTGCCGGTTGTTATTTTCCCCGAAACAAAATTCAATGATCCATTTACAGCAATATCAGTAAGGATGTTAATAGGACCAGTAGCGTTGTTAATGATGATGTTATTAAATGCAGCGATAGTCGAAATTTCCTGTGCACCTGTCCCATTGAATGTAAAGGTAGAAGTACCACTGTTTAATGTACCCCCTGCAGAAAAATT
>JBGTGG010000036.1:0-3336 GCA_041746855.1 Cyclobacteriaceae bacterium
ACTGCTGCTTTTTCCGGACGCAATTGACGTACGGTTGCACCTGCTTGCCATAGTTCGCTTTCGCGAAGTTCTTTTAATTCTTCGGCAAGTTTTTCGCGGTAATCAGGTTTGCTACAAGTATCGATGGTGCGTTTTGCTTCAGCACCTGATTCCACACTGTCATACAATTCTTTGAAAACAGGAAGCGTTGCTGCTTTGAATTTCTTCTTCCAATCAAGGGCACCACGTTGTGCAGTAGTAGAACAGTTTGCATACATCCAGTCCATTCCGTTTTCTGCAACCAATGGCATTAAACTTTGCGTAAGCTCTTCTACTGTTTCGTTGAATGCTTCTGAAGGCGTGTGTCCTTTTGAGCGCAATACTTCATATTGTGCTTCAAATATTCCAGCGATGGCGCCCATCAACGTTCCGCGTTCACCGGTAAGGTCAGAATACACTTCACGTTTGAAATCTGTTTCAAAAAGATATCCGGATCCAACACCAATTCCCAATGCGATTGCTTTTTCACGTGCTTTTCCAGTTGCATCCTGAAAAACAGCAAAGCTCGAATTGATACCTTTCCCTTGTAGGAACAATCTTCTTACAGAGGTACCTGAACCTTTTGGAGCGGCCAATACCACATCAATATCTTTAGGCGGAACGATTCCGGTTTGCTCGTTAAAGGTTACTCCGAATCCGTGCGAAAAATATAATGTTTTGCCAGGCGTAAGTAGCGGTTTCAAGGAAGGCCACGCAGCAATCTGACCTGCATCGGATAAAAGAAACTGGACAATGGTTCCTTGCTTGGCCGCTTCTTCAATTTCAAAAAGCGATTCGCCCGGTACCCAACCGTGTGCCACGGCTTTGTCCCACGACTTGCTGTTTTTTCGCTGACCAACGATCACGTTGAAACCATTATCGCGTAAGTTCAATGCTTGCGCAGGACCTTGTACACCATATCCAAGAATAGCAATCGTTTCGTCTTTTAAAACGCTTACCGCTTTCTCCATGGGAAATTCTTCCCGCGTTACTACTTCTTCGTCTACTCCTCCAAAATTAATTTGTGCCATAACTTTATTTGTTGATTTGATGATTAGTTAATGTATTGATTATTATTTTGTTTTATTGATTCATTCCCAAATTCTCATGCTGCTACTTCATTGTGTTTGATAGCAAGCTCGCAATATTGATCGCTGCTGATGTGGTATAATACCTGATCTACTTCAATTAGTTTTTCCAGTTGATGTTTTACCTTCTCCATCATATCATCAGTGGAATGCACCAACAATACCGCCAGCCCTCTGTGAAAATCGTGAGCATCTTCATGCGCCAATAATTTTTTAATCCGCACACGTCTTCTGTTTAGAATATTGACAATCCTATTGATGACAGAAAAATTGTTATCGGAATGAATTTCTAATGTGAAGTCTTGCTTTATCATACTACTATTATTTTTGTGTTGGTGCTTCCAGTAACACTTCTGATACACCTGCTCCTGCGGGTACCATCGGAAACACGTTATCTTCTTTTCCTACCACCATCTCCACGAAGTACGGTCCGGTTGATTGAAGCATGTCTTTTATTGAGCTTTCAATTTTTTCACGTTCGTTTACACGTACTGAAGGAATACGATAAGCCTCTGCAATTTTTAAGAAATCAGGGTTGACCATTTCAGTAAACGAATAGCGCTTCTCATGAAAAAGTTGTTGCCATTGCCGCACCATTCCTAAGAAACTATTATTGAGTACCACTATTTTAACCCCAATATTGTATTGCATGATGGTGCCTAATTCTTGTATAGTCATTTGATAACCACCATCGCCAATAACTGCGATTACTTCTTTGTCAGGTTGGGCAATCTTTGCACCCATGGCTGCAGGTAAGGCAAAACCCATTGTTCCGGCACCTCCTGAAGTCACACACAACCGAGGATGTTTGTATTCATAATACCGGGCGGTCACCATCTGATGTTGTCCGACATCGGTTACCACAATGGCTTCACCTTTTGTGATTTCGGATATCGCATGAACAACTTCACCCATGGTGAGATCACCTGTGGGATTGAATTCTTTATGGATGACTTTTTCAACTTCTGATTTTTTTAGTTTATGAAAACTGTCAATCCATTCTGTATGACTTTTGACATTGCATTTTTCCAACAAGGCTTCGAGTGCCTCTTTGGCGTCTGCATGGACCGCTACGTCCGCAGGAATAATTTTGTTGATTTCTGCTTTATCGATTTCAATGTGAATGACTTTTGCCTGCTTTGCATACTTGCTTACATTTCCCGTTACGCGGTCATCAAAGCGCATTCCTACTGCAATCAATACATCACATTCATTCGTGTTTAAGTTTGGTGCATAGTTTCCATGCATTCCCAAGTATCCCACATAGTTTGGATGATCACTCGGCATCGAACCCAAACCAAGCAATGTATTGGCAACTGGAATTCCTGTTTTTTCTGAAAAAGCAATCAGCGCTTCCGAAGCTTCCGCAAGGACCACACCTTGTCCGGCAAGGATGTATGGTCTTTTTGCATTGTTGATCAGTTCAGCAGCAGCTTCTACCTGACTGGTTTGTAGTGTTGGCGTTGGCTTGTATGTGCGAATGCTTTCACACTTTTCATATTCAAAATCCTCAAGCAATTCATTTTGCGCATTTTTGGTAATGTCGATCAACACCGGTCCTGGCCTTCCGCTCTTTGCGATGTAGAAAGCTTTTGCTACGGCTTTGCCAATGTCTTTTGCTTCTGTTACCTGCACGTTCCATTTCGTTACCGGAATGGTTGTGTTCACGACATCAATTTCCTGGAACGCATCTGTTCCCAATAAGTGCGCAAAAACTTGTCCGGTGATACACACCAAGGGAGTTGAATCAATGAGTGCATCCGCCAATCCGGTAATTAAATTGGTGGCACCCGGACCGGATGTTGCAAACACCACACCGGTGCGGTTGGATACACGCGCAAAACCTTGTGCTGCATGAATGGCACCTTGTTCATGTCGCACCAAAATGTGATTGAGTTGATCGGCATACGAATACAGTGCATCATACACCGGCATGATCACTCCTCCCGGGTAGCCGAAAATTGTATCGACATCTTCCGCTATAAGTGACTCCAGTAAAATCTGAGATCCTGATAATTTTACTTTCGGCTGAGTATCTGTTTTAGTCTTCGTCAGTAACGCATCCATCGGTAGCTGTTTTTACGTGTTTCGCATATTTATAAAGTACTCCACTTTTGGCTTTCAGTTCGGGTTGTACCCAGCTTGCTTTACGCTGATCAAGTTGTTTTTCGTCCACCAAAAGCTTGAGTGTATTTTGTTGTGCATCAATTTCAATAAGATCATCGTCTTG
>JBGTGG010000037.1:0-31501 GCA_041746855.1 Cyclobacteriaceae bacterium
ATCAAATCGCGTTGACGCTCATTCACCGTTTTGTCTACTTTAGCTTGCTTCTTCATAAACCGAAGCATGGCGTTCTTTTTTATTTCGTACGCAATGAACACCGTATAATCATTTGTTTTTTCATTGAAGAATTTTTTCTCGTCCATTTTTCGCAAATCTGCGATTTCTGTATTCATTACCTGACGTACCAGGCTTTGAAATTTATCGGCCACATCTTCGGCTTCGGCATTCTCGCGCGAACCCAGGTACTGATCAGCAACTTGTTTCATGGTGGTGTTTACTTGTCCAGCAAGCTGTGACTTTGCGTCAATGTCAGCTTTCCCTTTAGCAATATTGTCCTTGCTGCTTACCCCTTTTCCAACAGCTCGCCAAAAACGATTATTGGATTCGTAAGCATTTCCGCTAAAAGGTTCTTTGACTTTTTTGCCCATTACTCCTGACGAGCAAGCGGCAAGGGAACCCAATACCACTAGTATTAAAAATGATTTTATAGGCTTCATATTATTGTGAATTCAGTTGTCCCGTCAAGTTACGAAAAATTGTGCCAGAGTCTGATCTAGTAAATTCAAATAATTTAGTGCACTGGTTTTATTATTAATTGCCAGCGGAATGCCCATTTCCATTTTAAAGACCACGATAAACCAGTATCCTTAAAAATCACTTTCCAATCGCTTTTCTTGAACGAACGGAGTACAGACAATGGAGCATCATATTTGACCATGGCCGACTTTGAGAATAACACCGTTAACCATTTGATGGAAAAATAGGCAAGTATATGTCGATGGATATCATTTACAATGACTCCAGTACAGGCTTGCTTGCTCACCTGTCTGAAAAATGATGAAAGTTGCTGGTTGGAAAAATGATGAAAGAAAAGTGTTCCTATTACAATATCAAATTCCATTTTCACGAAATCATCTGAGAAAATATCGATAGCTAAAAAATCAACCTTTTCATTATTATTGTTTTGAATTGCATACGAAACAATATTTGGATTAGCATCTATGCCGATCAATTTCACTTTACAGTTTTTATCGCGTGCCAGTCGTAAAATTTTTGACAACATCTTTCCACTTCCACAACCCAAATCAACGATGACAATTTCACGATCTTGAAAATTTTTTGGTAAAAGCTTATTCACTGCATTTAGTGTAACCTGATCACCCCCCAAATATTCATTGATAAAATCCAGCTCACGAAGTGTTTGTTCAACCACTTCTCCGGAGCAGTTGAGATCATCCATGATTTCGATTTGTGCAGATCGCTCTGAAAAGTTTGGCATTTACTCCGTTTCAATTTTAAACAACACGCCCTCGAGGGTTAATCCCGGGCCAAAAGCAAAACTTATTATTTTCTCATGATGATCATCTGAAGTAAGCCTGTCAAAGATTTCTTTTAATACAAAAAGAACTGTTGGGGAAGACATGTTGCCATGGTTTTTCAAAATGTGATATGCTCCCGCATTCATCGCTTTAGAAATGTGAAGCGCACTTTCCACTGTGGTCAAAATTTTCTTTCCGCCAGGATGCACCGCTGCATATTTCAAATCGCGAATGGATAATCTCTCCTTCACCAAAAGTTCTTCGCAAAACGTTTGAATGTGGCGCTCAATAATTTCAGGCACATAGGCTGACAAGCGCATTTCAAAACCAAAATCACCAACATTCCAGGCCATATGCGTGTCCCCATCACCATTTTGAACAAGCTTTGATTTAAACAAGGTGGGAACAATTCTTTTTTGTTGATGTGTCGATCCTTCCATCAAAACTGCCGCGGCTCCGTCTCCGAATAATGCATTCGCTAGAAAATTGTCATCGGTTGCTTCCTTTTGAAAATGCAGACTGCAAAGTTCTGTACAAACAATAAGCACCTTGGAAGAAGGGTCTGATTTACAAAATGCATCAGCCGCCTTTAATGCACTGAGGGCAGCATAACAGCCCATAAAATTTATACACGTTCGGTGTGTGTTGGCAGAAAGATTTAACCTGTTGATTAAATCAATATCAAGTCCTGGGGCATAAAAACCCGTACACGAAACGGTTATTAAATGCGTAATGGTTTTTGTTTCAAAAGCCGGCAAGGAATCCATCGCATTTTCAACAGCCTGCAGACTCAGTTCGATAGCATGTTCTCGGTACACATCATTACGTTTCTTCGTGGTTGGAAAAGGTTCAAAATTTTCGGTGTTTGAATAGAACATGAAGTTTTCAGCTTCACCATAGTCAGTAAGTACGGAAGCTCTCTTCGAAATTCCTGATGCCCTAAAAATTGTCTTGAGTTTTTTGGCTTCGTCCTCCTCCAACTGCATGGCCATTACCATAAAGTCAGCCAGCTGCGATTGACTAAATTCATATTGGGGTGTTGCCGTTCCAATGGCTGTAATAAAACTCATGCAATCAATAATACTTTAAAAATTTGATAACTTGTTCAAAACTATTGTTTATGCTTTCAAGTTCATCTTGGCTTCACTTGCGCATCCCCTTTTCGTATTTTCTTTTGCCCGTTTATCTTTTTACGCTTTCGGTTTCCCCTAATTTCACCGAATCAGGAATTCTCTGGGTCTTTATTGTCCTTCATTTTTTCCTTTACCCGGCCAGCAATGGATATAATAGCTACTTTGATAAAGATGAGAAAAGCATTGGCGGATTAAAGAATCCTCCACCGGTTAAAAAGGGACTTTACTATTTGGCGCTTACCTTTGATACAATTGCGATCATATTAGCCATTGTCAAGATCAGTATGACTTTTGCCATAATGGTATTCATTTATGGCTTAGTGTCAAAAGCGTATAGCCATCCGTTGATCCGCTTAAAAAAACGACCCATTCTTGGCTGGCTAACCATTGGTCTTTTTCAAGGATTGTTCACATTTTTAATGTGCTATGTTGGTATTAACAACTACTCACTCGCGCTCGGTTTAAAATCCAGCGTACTTATTCCCGGAGCAATAACCAGTATGATGTTGTTGGCAAGCTATCCCATGACACAAATTTTCCAGCATGAAGAAGATGGTAAAAGAGGGGATAGAACAATTAGTTTATTGCTGGGAATAAAAGGTACATTCTATTTCGTTGGGCTATTCTTTGCCGTGGCGACACTCGCCTTCATCTGGTATTTTAATTCTTATTTTTCCATCCGGTATACCTATGCTTTCTTACTCGCAATGTTACCCGTGGTGATTTATTTTTCGATTTGGTTTTTGCGTGTCATAAAAGATGAGAAGCACGCATCATATGGCTGGACGATGGGTCTCAATATTATTTCGTCAACGTGTTTGAACGTGTTTTTTATTTATCTTTTTATCAACTCGACACAAATACTTCAAGTATTCGAATAAAGAAAATTAAAGTGTTGATCCAATTTTTTCAAGCAAGGCTTTTGTTGCTTTTATACCCTCCGCTTCTGACAAAGTATTGCCTTCATATTCGATTCCAATGTATCCCCTATATCCACTCGCTTTTACTATTGATAACATCTTTGAGTAATCCGTTTCGATGCATTTCCCTTCGTTATCAAAATCATAAGCCTTCGCACTTACGCCTTTTGCATAGGGCATCAATTCTGTAGTACCTTTATAACGATCGTATTCTTCACCACATCCCGCTGCCCAATTCGCAGGGTCTTTTCGCGCAATGCAGAAATTGCCAAAATCAGGAAGGGTGCCACAATTCGGCAATCCAACATCTTGAATAACGGAACTAAGCCATTGACCATCAGAAGAATAGCCTCCATGATTTTCCACAATCACATTGATGTTATGATCCTTTGCAAATGCAGAAAGTTGGTGCAGTCCATCGGTTGCCGTTTTCGCGAGCTCTGTTTTTGAGCCACTACCGGCTGCATTCACACGAATAGAATGACAACCTAAAAAATTTGCCGCTTCCACCCACTTAAAATGGTTCTCAACTGCCGTTTTTCTCTTGATATCTTCCTGATGACCAAGCTCTCCTTCACCATCACACATGATCAACAAACTTTTTACACCCACATCATCACATCTCTTTTTCAATTCTGCCAAGTAAACTTTATCGGTTGCCTTGTCTTTGAAAAATTGATTTACGTATTCAATCGCATCTATACCAAAATCATTTTTTGCTTTAGCAGGAAAATCAAGGTTTGTTATTTTTTTAGCAAACAATGATTTGTGTAAGGACCATTCGGCCAGTGATATTTTAAAGAACATTTGATTTGTTATAAGCGCATTACCTAGTGCATTGTTAATCACACCAACAGACGCACCAAGCACTGCCATTTTCTTTATGAAATTTTTACGATCCATTATTTAAAAAATTTAATGACTAAAGATGCACATAATATTAAAAAGGCTCACCATGCGTTTGCTTCATAATGAAATTACGAAGGGGCGCGATATTGCTAACCAGGCCCGAAGCGATTTCGGAAGCAAAGGGGGTTCCGAACAGCAGTCGCTGAACATACCGACCCGCTTGCAATCGGATCTTAAATTTTTGGTTCCATATCTCCGTGTATGACTTTTCTAAAGTCACCCGATCAATTTCTGAATACCAAAATTTGACAATCAATTCACAGGCAATTTTTGAAGCATGAATCGCCATGGCCATACCGTTGCCGCATAGTGGTGTGATCATCCCGGCTGCATCGCCAACCATTATAATATGGTTTTCCGCTGGCTTTTTTGTCGCGAAGGAAACCTCACCAATAACTTCAGGTTTATCAAAAATAAAATCAGAATTAGCGAATATGGACTTAAGTAAAGGATTTTGATGAAGTATATTTTGCTCCAACGCCTCGATATTTCCATTCTGTTTTAAACCTTTCGCGGATGCGAGATAGCATAAGTTTGTTATTCCATTTTCTACATTACTGATGCCACAATATCCGCCATCAAAATTATGCAACGCAATAAGATCAGAAGGATGATCCGTTTTGATGTGATATTTTACGCCAACAAAAGGAGACCGCTTTTTAACAAATTCCCTCTCAAGTTTTACATCCAATAATGACCTCTTTCCAAAAGCTCCTACTACTATTCTGGAAAACAGGGTAGCGTTACTGGTGGAAATGGCAAATCGGTCTTCTTCAAATTTAATACTACTGACTTCCTCAAATAAAAACTCAACACCCAGTCCAAGGGCCTTCTCATAAAGAAAATTATCGAAATTAAATCTGCTTATGCCAAACCCACCAAGATCAAGTTCCATTGTTGAACTTTTTCCACGCACTGATGAAAGCTGGAAACGCGAGATCGAAGGTGGTTGCAAAGACTCTGGAAATAAATCAAGTTTTTCTAAAAACGGTTTTGCTTCGTTTGATATGTATTCACCACAAACCCGATGAAAAGGAAAGTGTTTCTTTTCGACCACCAAACAGGGAATATCCTGGGTTTGAAGTTGAATTGCCGACAGAAGTCCGGCAATGCCTCCACCGATAATGATGGCTTTTTCGTTCATTTTTCGAGGTTGGTACAATATGTGTACAAATTGTTGAAAAAAAGAGAGGAATAAGAAATTACAATGGCAACATTTTTCGCGTTATTCGCGTTGTTTCTTACGTGAATCTTACATAGGCTTTAATTTAAAACGATGTTGGCAGAGAAAATTTTACATGAAAAAATGAAAAGTCCAGAACCATTGAACGTGCTTTTATTAGGAAACAATCCTATTGAAATGGGCAATGTCATGGACAAAATCAAGCAGTTGCGTGGACGCATTGTCAATACTGAAATTGCTTTTGATACAAAAAGTTTAATTGAGCGACTAGTCCGTTTTACTCCCAATTTTATCTTAATAGATGATAATATTGGCCAGCCGGAATTTTCCCAAACCATACAAGCATTATCCCGAAACAAGAAAACACGTGATTTACCCATCACGGTTTTGAAGAATTCGAATTTTATGGAAACGGCTGGATCGAATGGCTTCATTGATTATTTGTTAAAGAAAAACCTTTCAGTAGAAGCGCTTTACAGTGCCATCAAAAACGCGCTTAAGTTCAGAAGAACACAGCTTTATCTGCATAAGGCATACGTAAACAGAAAGGGTCAATTGATGAGATTGGTGGGCGGTTAAATATCACTCACCAATATAAATTCCCTTTTCAATTTTTGTCCGCTTCTGTTGATCTCAAGCTTGATCCTTTTTCCGGGTTTGGAGTTTAACAGCCCATTTACAATGTTTAGGTCAAGAGTGCTAACCTTCAAGCCATTGATTGAAATAATTTGATCGCCAATCCGAACATCGGCTTTTTTAGCTTCTGTTTGATCCCTTACATCATCCACTTCAAATACATTGAGCCGGGATCCTTTTGCCTTAATCGTTAGCCCACTCAAATTATAATAGTATTTTTTCTTTAAAGAAGAATTTTTCTTTAGATACAATTCTTCACGGGAGAAGTTGTAGATCGTTGTAAACCTGCTAAGTACTTCCCCGCCAATGGAACCGTGTCGAAATGTTGTCCCCAACTTTAAACTATCGATATAACTATTGGGATCCGGGAAATTTGCAATCGGCTCTTCCAACTTATAGGAACCGAGTTTCAACTGATTGATCCTTCCAACCTTCCCTAGTATTTCACCTCCTATACCCCTTCCGATCACCGTGCTTACTTTTTTTTCGGGCACCACAATAACTGGATTGCTTGCAGGCTCCAACATAAGTCCATGGCTGGCTCCTGAATCAACCAACAGTCTGGCATTTAACTTTTCACCACTGCTCATTTCTACTTCTGCATAAATAAAGGGTTTCGTGTCTACTATCTCCATGTCAAGTTTCTGGTACTTTCTTTTTTTGCGAAATTTTCCGGGAGCATAAAGTGTGAGTACTTTTTTCTCATAATCAACAGCCACGATAAAGCGGCTGAACATTTCATACCCTAAAATGCCATGGACATCCGAGCCTAAATAATTCCTTAGTTCAAGCATGTCCTGGTCAAGCACAAGCAATGCATGGCCTTTGCCAGAAACGCCCGGCAGGTCCAATGAAACATTGTTGGTGATATAGGCATCCACAATGTTTTCCCCGCCCGGCCCGGCAATACTGTATTTGCGTGAGTATGTGAGATTAAGAATGTCCGAAAAGGTTTTCTGGGTGAGTATTGCCGTGCGAACCCCAGTATCAACAATAAACTTTAACGGAAGCATTCCATTGAGTACCACCGGAACAACAATCAAATTATTGTGAAGCTCAATGGGTATTTGTACTTTCTTCTTGCCATCCTTTATAGTAAAGCCAAGGTTGTTTTGGCTTCGGCCAACAAGAAGCGGAAAAAAAAATAATGCAAATAGGAAAAAACTTCTAACCATACACACATTGAGGGCTACCTCAATATAGAGTTTTTTGATCAGAGTTCATTATCCCCCTTTACTCGGTATTTATCTGCTTTGAAAATTGTGGAATAGTGTCTACAACTTGCAAGAAATTGCGACATTCCTGCCTTAAGAAGCTTTCTGTTACCATCTTATCCATTTGTTCCAAAAGCGGATCAAAAAAATGGTTGATGTTGATTAGGAAAACAGGTTGTTGAATTAAGCCGAGTTGTTTCCATGTGAGGATTTCCGCCAATTCTTCCAGCGTGCCCCACCCTCCAGGAATGGCCACAAAAATGTCTGCTAAATCAGCCATTCTTTTTTTCCGTTCGTGCATGGACAACACCACTTCAAGCCGGGTGATACCTGTGTGGCCTACTTCGCTATCTTTTAAAAAACCAGGGATAATCCCAACAACATCGCCACCGTTCGTCAAAACGGCATCCGCGAGAATGCCCATAAGGCCAATATTTCCTCCACCATAAACAAGTGTGTGATTAGTGCGGGCAAGAATAACGCCCAGCGCAGCTGCGGCTGCTGCATACTCAGCTGAATGACCTGGACTTGATCCGCAGAAAACGCAAACATTCATCAGGAGAATTCCTTAGAACTTATTGTCGTGCTTATTCTTGCTTACCCTATCATTTGGAAATATCCAAGGCGATGCAATGGCAAGAAGGAAAAGGGCAATCACAACAAAAAAAGGCCACCAATCTAAACTCATAAGTATTTCAATTTGAATTAGGGTTTAAAATTAGTCCGTTTTGTTCAATTCTTATAGAAAGAATAAAAATTGTTTATATGTTGGTATCCCGAATGCTTAAAATAGAGTTTAACATGATCGTATATCCTACCAAATATTCAATAAGATGAAGCGTTTTCTAATAATCGCGGGAGTTGGTGTTGCTGCAATTGCACTAATCGTGTGGGGCAAAAATTCGATGGATAAAAACCGGACAAAATCCCTTAGTCCCGAGGAAACAGTTTCCTATTCGGATGGTGACTTGGAAATCAAGGTTTTTTACAACCGACCGTTTAAAAAGGGAAGGGAGATTTTTGGTGGTCTTGTCCCTTATGGAAAAGTCTGGCGTACGGGTGCAAATGAAGCAACTACTATTGAAACCAAAACTCCATTGCAAGTAAAAGGCAAACTTTTAAAAGCCGGGAAATATTCGCTTTGGACAATCCCTAACGAAAACACCTGGAGCATTATATTCAATTCAGAGTATGGTCAATGGGGTGTAAACCCTGCGGGAGAACCCAATCGAAACCCTGAAAAAGATGTACTGACAGTAGATGTGCTGGCGGTGCAACATGAAAAAGAATTCGAACAGTTTACAATTGCTTTTGAAAAAATGGGCACCGATGCTGAGATGGTCCTTCTGTGGGACAAAACAGTGGTGGTCATCCCTTTTTCACGCTAATTCACTTTCTTTCCAACGTAGACACTTACAGTGGTTTTTCGATTTTCCAGGATCGCTTCAGGTCGCGCATTGCCAAACACCAACGTGTTTGATGTGTCGACACCTTTTCGCTTTAGGTAATTGACAATTTGTTCGCCCTGTTGTAGGGTGCGATCATTGTGGTAGCGCGTTTTCACCATTAGTGTATCGTGTTCATAGAGCTGGCCCAGGGTGTCAATCTCTGTATATTTTGTTTGAATGGAATCATAAACCACTTCTGTAAGATCGGCATGTGATGCAATCGAATCTTCTTCATACCCTGTCAACAAAACCTGAATTTGAAAAGTAAAATCCGGATTGCTCTTCACCAATCTCACCAATCGATCAAGCACGGCATTCGACTCTTCTTTTAATGTAGCACTATGCGTTGCAAAAGAAACTAATTCAAGCGGCAGGTTTTCACCTACGGTTATAGGTTTCAATACAGGATTTATTTTTTCGAACTGTGGAATTTCCTCGATAGTTAAATCAACAACATCAACAAAAAAACTGTAATTGCCTTGCTCAGGATCAGCACCAACTTCATATCGGCTTCCTTCTAAAAGATAGAGTGTGAATGAACCATCCTTTTCAGGCCGCCCGTTATACACGCGTTTCTTTGAATCGATATCGACCACCGAAATATACGAAGCCACCGGGTTGCCGGAAGGGTCTAAAACTTTACCATCCACTTTTGTTAAACCTCTCGGACGAAGTTCTTTGGGAATTAAGTATTCCACTAATTCCGTTTTACGGGCACCTGGGGAGTCACGAAGAAGATACCTTCCGATACCATTTACACTCACATTTCTATCATCTTTTTCTGTATTGGTAAATTCCATTGACACAGGTGTACTCCAACTACCATTTACCAATCTTGTCTCATACAAATCAAGGCCACCTTTGTTTCCCGGAAACTTATCAGAAGAAAACAAAAGTGTTTCACCATCGGCAAGTATTCGTGGGAATTGAGAATTTCCGGTGTTAATAAAATCTGGTAATTCTTCCGGTTCACCCCATTGTCCGTTTGATTTTTTTTTCGCGACAAAAATTTTGCAGTCCGATGCTGATTTTTCATTCATCTTTTCACACCGCATAAAATAAATTGTTTTTCCATCCGGAGTGAAGGAAGCACTAGCTTCATTTGATTTTGTATTGATGGGATTTACCAGATTTTTAGGTTCCGTCCAGGTTGTACCGCGCAACTCACTCATCCAAATGTCATACCCACCAGCACCAGGCGATTTGAAACTTGATAAATAAATTGTTTTCCCATCGGCACTTAAGGTGGCCCCGTAAATGAAATTTAACTTCGATAAGTTCTTCGGCAATGGTTTTGGATCCGACCAATTGGCGCGATCTTTATAGGTATAAAACAAGGTTAATGCGAAATCCTGGGCATAGTCTGAAACATACACCAACCCGCTTCCATCTACACTCATAAAAGGAGCTGAAACATTTATTGATGGATGGTTTATTACGGGTGGTAGCTTCTTTACTTTAGGCTGTGCCATCCCTACCTCTGCCTTTAACAAAAAAGCGAATAAAAGAATTGAAAGTATGTTCTTCATTGGTTCGATTGGTTGCTATAAAACTAACCAATTTATTTTTCTCTATTCCTGCAAAACCCTTGCCTTGGCGGGAAATTCGTTGAGCAAATTTCAAGAATGAGTTGTACTTTAGCAGACCCGTTTAAAAGCAGAAAACAATGATCCAAATTATCCCATCTATCGCCATTCGAAAGGGCAAGGTCGTAAAAATGCGCAAAGGAGATATCTCCAGTGAGAAAGCATATGACGAAAACCCCCTTGATCTGGCGAAACGGTTTGAAGATCATGGCATTGGGATCGTACATCTAGTGGATTTGGATGGTGCAGAGAAAGGAAGCCCGAAGAACTACCATGTAGTAGAAGCAATTGCAGGGCACACAGCACTAAAGATCGATTTTACGGGAGGAATCTCGACCGATGGGGATATTAGTAAAGCATTTGAGGCAGGTGCAGCCTATATAACAGCGGCCAGTATTTCCGTTACAGATCCTGAGTTGTTTGCCTCCTGGATTGTTTCTTATGGCCGCGAAAGAATGACATTGGGATCGGATGTTGTCAACATGGAATCGAAAGAATTATTGATTCGCGGATGGCAACGTAAATCAAAAGTAACGTTGTTCGAACACCTGGAATATTTTTACTCACGCGGACTCAAATATGTCAAGTCTACCGATGTGTCCCGCGATGGCGTATTGGAAGGGCCTGCTTTTTCGTACTACCAGGATATACTTGACAAATTTCCGGAACTCTGCATTTTAGCAAGTGGTGGTGTTAGGGGAGTTGATGATATTAAAAAATTGAATGACATGGGTATTTTTGCTGTCATCTTTGGAAAGGCGTACTATGAGGGAATTCTCAACCTTAAAGAATTGGAGCAATTCTTAGTAAAGAAGGAAGCGTAATAACTAATCAGGAATAATCAATCAATAATGTCTGACATCTTATACTTCTGAAAGATGTAGTATAAGAAGTTAAAACCAAGCATAGACTCTTCTGGTTTTTGCTGGGCTTCACCTGTAGGTTTTTGTTGTGATGCTTTTGGTTTTGACTGAACAGCCTTTATGCGAATGCTATCCCGTTGCGAAGAAGAGGTTGAATTGGGAGAGGTTGATTGAATCCGATGCGCACCTCCCTCACCTTCGGTGTAATTATAATCCATTCCACCATTCGGTTTTTCGGCTTCCATGCCCTCCAATACGGGAGAAACAGATTCTTGCGCGATTGAATAACCGGCCGAAAACAAAACTGCAAATAGGATTAGAAAAATATGGTTAGGTTTTAATCTCATGCCCAGGCTCCTTTTGAAACGTCAGTGTTTTTAGTTTGTTTCGGAAAAGGAACAAAATATACACAAAGTTTCACCACAATTGTATTAAATCCCGAAACATTATACTATTAAGTGTAATGTTTATGTAAGTTTTAAATCGTTTATTTAAAATAATTGAAATATATGACCATTTCATGGGATGATTTTGATAAAGTTGATATCCGGGTAGGAACCATCATTAAAGCAGAACCTTTTGATGAAGCCCGTAAACCCGCCTTTAAGCTTTGGGTAGATTTAGGCGAATTGGGTATTAAAAAATCGAGTGCACAAATCACCCATCATTATACCCCTGAATCGCTAATAAACCAACAAGTTGTTTGTGTTGTGAATTTCCAACCCAAACAAATCGAAACTTTTATTTCGGAAGTTCTCGTCACCGGTTTTCCTGATCATGATCAACACATAGTTTTGTGCAAACCCAATAAAACTGTACCGAACGGCTCCCGACTTTTTTGATATGCTACAATTCTCCACACTTACTACTTGCATTGAAGGAAAGCAAATCCAGTTGGCACAGGATCGCCCCGTCAATACATTGTTATTGGACAGCAGAAAGAAAACAACCGACAGCAATGCTTTGTTCTTTGCAATTAAAGGGCCACGTAATGATGGACATGAGCATATTGAAGAATTATACTCTTCGGGCATTCGTCAATTTGTAATTGAAGATCCAATTGAAACTGATCATCTGCCTTTAGCAAATATTATCCGCGTAGACTCTTCCATAAAAGCACTTCAGGCACTCGCAACATTCCATCGCAATCAATTTGATATTCCCATCATTGGGATCACGGGAAGCAATGGAAAAACAATTGTAAAGGAGTGGTTATTTCAATTGCTATCACCTGATTTTTTCATTGCAAAAAACCCAGGAAGTTATAACTCGCAAATTGGCGTAGCCCTTTCCATCTGGCAACTTCAAGCGTACCATCAACTGGGAATTTTTGAAGCTGGCATTTCGCAACCTGGGGAAATGGAAAAATTGGCAACGCAAATCCAACCAACCATCGGCCTGTTTACAACGATCGGAACAGCACACGATGAAGGCTTTGCATCTAATACTGAAAAGCTTGATGAAAAATTAAAGCTTTTTAGAAATTGCAGCATTACTATTTATTGCCATGATCAAGAAAGTGTTTCAAAAGCTTTTGCGAATGCTGGTTTGAAAACTTTATCGTGGGGATTTTCAGAAGGTGCCGACATCCAATTAAAAAAAACCGGCAATCATTTTCATGTTATGTACCAGTCGAAAGGATTTGACATTGCACTGCCTTTTACGGATCCTGCTTCTATCGAAAATATTTTTCATTGCATTGCATTGATGCTGCACTTCAATTATTCCGGAGATGAAATTGCACAACGTGTTAAACAAATCCGCCCAATAGCTATGCGCCTTGAGTTGAAGGCCGGAAGAAATGGATGCCAATTAATAAACGACACGTACAATAATGATCTGGCAGGTTTGAAAATAAGCCTGGACTTTCTCAATAGTATTCAGCAGGTAACACATAAGCGGTTGATCTTATCCAATATTTTTCAATCCGGGTTAACTCAGGAAAAACTGTTTGAAGAAATCTCTCAAATGGTGAATGCCAGTGGCATCGATTCTTTTATTGGAGTTGGATTCCCTGAAAACAAAACTTCTTTTCAAATACCTGCCCAATTCTATCCTTCCACAGAAGCATTTCTGTCAACTTGTAGTATTGCTGAATTTCAGAATGAGGCAATCTTAATAAAAGGCGCACGGTCTTTTGCGTTTGAAAAGATCGTTCAGCACTTGGAGCAAAAAGTGCACGGAACAATAATGGAAGTGAACCTGGGAAATCTCATTCACAACCTCAACTATTTCAAATCGAAATTGAAAGGCACTACGAAAATCATGGCGATGGTAAAAGCGTTTGCGTATGGGAGCGGAAGTGTTGAAATCGCCAACGTGCTCCAATATCACAACATCAATTACCTGGGAGTAGCGTATGCCGATGAAGGCGTGATGCTCCGTGAAAATAATATCGCGATTCCGATCATGGTGATGAACCCATCGGAAGAAAGTTTTCCTCAACTTCTCTCTTACAATCTGGAGCCTGAAATTTACAGCCTGAAAATACTTCAGTCTTTTTTAGATTTTTTAGGTAAAAAGCAAACGTGCAGCATGCATATTAAGTTGGATACCGGGATGCATCGATTGGGTTTTGATGCGGATGATTTACCGATACTTATTGAATTGCTGACGGAATACTCAAACGTAAAAGTCGCATCAATCTTCAGTCACTTGTCAGGTGCAGATGCTGCTGCGCATGATGCTTTTTCAAAAACGCAAGTTGAACAATTCATAAAGCAATCCGATGCGATTGTTGCAGCAATCGGGTACAAGCCAATCTTACATATTCTAAATTCCCCGGGTGCGTTGCGCCTGCCTCAATTTCAATTTGACATGATCAGATTGGGGATTGGTCTGTACGGAATTGATCCCACCGAAGATGGGTATGATGATTTGAAACCTGTTGCTTCATTGAAAACAATAGTATCACAAATCAAAACAATCAAAGCCGGGGAAACAGTTGGATACAACCGTGTGGGTAAAGCAAATGAGGACATGAATATTGGTGTGATTGCAATAGGCTATGCCGATGGTTTTAACCGCGCGTTTAGCAATGGCGTTGGAAGTGTTTTGGTCAATGGGCAATTGGCACCTATCGTAGGAAATGTTTGTATGGATATGTCGATGGTTAATCTTACCGGCATTGATGCATCGGAAGGAGATGAGGTTATCATTTTTGGGGAAGGTATTCCAATACAAAGTGTAGCAAAAAAAATCAACACGATTCCCTACGAAATCCTTACCAATACAAGTGAGCGTGTAAAACGTGTTTTTGTTGCAGAGTCAATCTAGCTCAACCGCATCCTAAATTTTTTTTCATATCCCGTTCAGGAATTCCTCCATAATCAAAACCATCAGGTTTAGAGATCGATTTCTCTTTCTTCAGCGATTTGACTTCCTTCTTTTTAGCTTTTCCCTTTTGCTTCTTGGATTCCATACTCTTTTTCTTGATGATACCAGTTAACACAAACCTGATCCAAATCATTGCACACCAATGTTCAAGCCTATATATTTGCTCTCTTTAAATTTAATCTAAATAAATGAGAAGTGTTGCTCACATGAAGCCTGGGGAAGTAGGGACTGTAGTGGGTTTTTCTGATGATTTTCTTTCTGTAAAACTCATGGAGATGGGTTGTTTACCCGGGTCCATTATCTCTTTTAATTTTAGAGCTCCCCTCGGTGACCCGATCTGTATTAGTGTTTCTGGCTATGAGTTAACCTTGCGGTTAGAGGAAGCTGCCACTATTTCTATTCAGTAATGCGCAGCAGCCAAAGAAAAAAAATTGCTTTGGTTGGAAATCCTAACTCTGGGAAATCCTCGCTATTCAATTATCTAACGGGGTTAAATCAAAAAATCGGAAACTTTCCCGGTGTTACGGTTGAAAAACGTTCGGGGTTTTCCACTCTTCCGGATGGTGAATCAGTTGAAGTAATCGACCTGCCCGGAATCTACAGCATCTATCCGCGCAGCATGGATGAGCGCATTGTTTCGCAAATCCTTCTTGATCATAAAAGTCCGCTCTGCCCTGATTTAGTAGTTGTAATCGCGGATGCCACCAATCTAAAAAGAGGGTTGCTCTTGCTCTCCCAAATCATTGACCTGGGGTTCCCTACTATCCTTGCTTTAAACATGATGGATCAGGTGGCGAAAGCAGGTATTCACTATAACCTACGAACGCTTTCCTCTAAACTTGGCGTTCCTGTCATTCCCATAATCGCCAGAAATGGAATCGGTTTAAATGAACTAAAAAAATCCTTATCCGAAAAAGTAAGTCCTGCAAAAGAACCCATTTTCCCGATATGGAATGAAACAAAGGATGCCGTTAATGAGGTGCGCGAAAAACTTGATGTGGATAATGATTATGAAGCCTATCTTTTTTTAGAACAACCTCAATCCGTTTCTTTCCTTGAGAAGGAAGACTTGAACACCCTGGATGTTATCCGAAAAAATCATGAATTCTTTCCGGGAAAATTTCAAGGTGCCGAGATTGTACAACGCTATGCGTACATACAAGATTTAATTGATGAGGTCTTGCTCAAACCTGCCAACCAAACCTGGAAAAAATATTCGCAAAAAATAGATCAGTTTGTCACACATAAAATTTGGGGCTATGTAATTTTTTTCGTGATCCTGTTTTTGATTTTCCAATCGATCTTCGCCTGGGCTACGGTCCCCATGGACCTTATCGACAGTCTATTTGCCAATTTAAGCCAATGGCTGTCGCGGCTTTTGCCTGAGGGGCCAATCACTGCGTTGTTGACGGAAGGCCTTATTCCCGGGATAGGAGGAATAGTAATTTTTGTGCCTCAAATCGCGATCCTGTTTGGGTTTATTGCCCTGCTGGAAGAATCCGGATACATGTCGCGTGTAGTTTTTCTGATGGACAAAATTATGCGTAAGGTTGGGTTAAACGGCAAGAGCATCGTGCCCTTAATCTCCGGTGTTGCCTGTGCTATTCCGGCCATTATGGCTACCCGTACCATCGATAATTGGAAAGAACGGTTGATCACGATAATGGTCACTCCACTGATGAGTTGTTCGGCAAGGCTTCCTGTTTTCACCATCTTGATTGCATTAATTGTTCCGGATCAAAAGGCTCTTGGTTTCTTCAATCTGCAAGGCCTTGCACTAATGGCCATGTACCTGATCGGTTTTGTTGGTGCTATACTCTCCGCGCTGGCAATGAAGTATCTTATTAAAATTCAAGAACGCAGTTTTCTAATCATGGAGTTGCCAACCTATCGGTGGCCCAAGTGGTCGAATGTTGGTCTTACGATTATCGAGAAGACAAAAACATTTGTGTTCGAAGCCGGAAAAATCATTATTGCCATTTCCATTATTTTGTGGGTACTGGCAAGCTATGGACCGGGGGATAATATTGAAAATGCACGCAAAATCGTGCTCCGTGAATCCCCGGAACTCCTTAACACACCTATTGAATTGGAAAACCGCGTATCCGCCTATGAGTTGGAGCATTCGTATGCCGGAATTATCGGAAAGACAATTGAACCCGTTATCAAACCGCTGGGATATGATTGGAAAATCGGCATCGCATTGATTACTTCCTTTGCTGCAAGGGAAGTTTTCGTAGGAACAATGGCAACAATTTATAGCATTGGAAGTGCAGGGGAAGATGAAGCCAGTACAATCAAGGACCGCATGCGCGAAGAAATCAATCCCGAAACGGGTGAGCCGCGGTTTACCCGTGCTGTAGGCCTTTCCCTTTTACTGTTTTATGCTTTTGCGATGCAGTGTATGAGTACGATTGCGGTGGTGTACCGCGAAACAAATGGGTGGAAATGGCCGACCATTCAACTCATTTATATGACCGCATTGGCCTATTTATCTGCCCTAATCGCATATCAAACCTTAAGCTGAAAAGAAGAAAGTAGTACCATTATTTTTATAGAAGATGTTGTTTCCACTATCTTTAAAAAAAACACGAAACACATGAGCACCGATTATCACCTGGGATTATTACACCTCGTTCACTTGTTGGTAAGTGCTGATGGAGTCATCGACAAAAATGAGATCAAGGCGATTCAAAAATTAAGAACAAATGAAAGCATTTCAGATGAAGTCTTTCATGAATTTGAATCCTCCATCGCCAATAAAAAAGAACGGGAGATTTACGAAACCGGAATCAAACTCATCAACGCTTGTACGGAAGAAGAGAAACTCAAAACATTTGTTGCCCTTTATAAAATGTCAGAAGTGGATGGTCATCTTCATGTTAAAGAAGTTAGGCTTCTCCTTTACAGCATTAAGATGACAGGCGTTGAGTTTGATGATGTTGTTAAAGCAGCAAATAACACGCCTTCTATTCAATAGATTTAGATGGGTTTGAAATACTTCAGCATCCCCATTATTAACTTTGTTGCTAATCCTTTATCGTGAATACATTTAATCAAAATTTTAAACTTGGAATCTTAGGCGGAGGCCAGCTTGGCAGAATGCTAATCCAGGCAGGCATTGATTATAATTTGCAGTTTGCAATTTTAGATCCTGATGAAAACGCACCCTGCTCTTCCCTTGCAGAATTCCATCATGGAAGCCTTACGGATTATGATACGGTAATGAAGTTTGGTTCCGGTTGCGACATCCTTACAATCGAAATTGAAAATGTAAATACAAAAGCTTTAAAGGATTTGCAAAAAGCAGGGAAGACGGTTTTTCCGCAACCTGAATTAATTGAATTGATTCAGGATAAACGTGTTCAAAAGAAATTCTATCTCGATAATAAAATCCCTACCGCAGCTTTTATCTTGACTGAAAATGCTGAAGAAGTAAAGAACAATATTGATTTTTTGCCCGCGGTAAACAAACTTGGAAAGGAAGGGTATGATGGAAGGGGCGTTCAAATCCTCAAGTCGAAGGAGGATGTTGCAAACGCTTTTGATGCCCCGGGCTTACTTGAAAAATTAATCGACTTCGATAAAGAGATCGCGATCATCGTAGCGCGAAATGCAAACGGGGCGATTGTTTCATACCCGGCAGTGGAGATGATGTTTCATCCTGTCCACAACCTTGTGGAGTACCTGTTTGCACCAGCTGAAATTTCCAGTGACATTCAAGAAAAAGCTGACAAGATCGCACGAAGCGTAATTGAAAAATTAGAACTGGTGGGGTTGCTTGCAGTTGAAATGTTCGTGACCAAAGAAGGTGAAGTTTTGGTAAATGAAGTTGCACCGCGGCCTCACAATAGTGGCCATCAAACCATCGAAGCAAATGTAACTTCCCAATATGAACAACACTTGCGCGCGATACTGAACCTACCGTTGGGAAACACCGAGATTATTTTACCCAGTGCAATGGTCAACCTGCTTGGCGAAGCGGGTTACGCTGGTGATGCTTTATATGAAGGATTTGATAAAGTAATTAGGGAAAAGGGTGTACACGTACATCTCTATGGTAAAAAGAAAACAAAACCCTTTCGGAAAATGGGCCATGTCACTATTGTTGATGAAAATATTGATCAACTAAAAAGAAAAGCCAAGTTTGTAAAAGAAACATTAAAAGTAATCGCCTGATCTATGAAACCACAAGTAGGAATTATTATGGGAAGCCAATCCGATCTTCGTGTTATGAAGGAGGCTGCCCTGATGCTGGAAGAATTTGAAATCCCTTTTGAATTAACGGTGGTGTCAGCACATAGAACTCCGCTTCGAATGGTGGAGTATGCTACCGATGCACGTAAGCGCGGATTAAAAGTAATCATTGCAGGAGCTGGAGGTGCCGCCCATTTGCCGGGTATGGTAGCTGCCATTACCTCCCTTCCGGTAATTGGGGTTCCTGTAAAATCATCAAATTCAATTGACGGATGGGATTCGGTGCTTTCGATATTGCAAATGCCCGGAGGTGTACCCGTAGCCACTGTGGCATTGGATGGTGCAAAGAATGCAGGTATTTTGGCAGCTCAAATATTGGGGGCTCATGACAAACGGATCGGCAGCAGAATCGATAAATATAAACGATCATTGAAGACTACTGTGGAGTCGACCGCTAAAAAAATCGAATCGAAGGGCTGGAAAGACATTTCACAGTAAGTTATTACTATGTGGAGAAAAAGTCATTAACTTCATCCGCTCTTTAATCTTGTGAAGATGAACGCTGCAAAGAAAGGTTGGCTAAAGGATTATTTGGAATTTCGCAAAGAGTTACACAAAGACCTTGGTGTCAATGGCAACAAAGGTTCCCACCCAGAACATTCATTATACCGCATCATTCAACCTACGGGATTAATGTATGGTCAATCAGTTGGTCATCTTGAGCATCCGGATGAGCACGCCTGGGACCACCGCGATAAAATGAAAATTTTACTGGCGGAAAGCCTTATCAGCAGTTCGCTCCTTTTTCAGGATAAACCAGTTTCCACCCCGGATGAATTAAGTGATGTGATCATCAAAACACTGGATAACATCGGCAATTTTTACAACAAGATTTTTCCCGAGCTATCAACCTCATCACGCACCATTTTTGGCCGGAAAAAATCAGCGTTGGAAGTGGCTGAAAAAATCCTGGATAAACGTATTGAACATACGGAAGAATACGCGAACAACTTCTGGGTTTCTTTTTTCCATAACAGTTTGCTTTTTTTGGATGTTTTCATTTTTGGCCAATGGATCCATACCAATGCCGATAAAATCATTGAGGATTTTTTCCGATTTGAAAGGGATGAACTTCGCTTCTCGGTATTGAAAGTGATTGCAGTGGCCGCCCATGCAAATGATGAAATCGCTTTTGAGGAAAAAAAACTTTTTGATCTGTTTCTCGACAGCACGAATCTTTCCGTAGCGAAAAAAATTGAAGCCCATAAAATATTTGAAGAGGGGATCGAAATCGAGGCCATTGACTTGCCATCAGAAAATTCATGGATACTAAAAAAATTCTTTTTGGAAATGGCGATCCTGACACTCTGGGCTGATAAAAAAGTGGAGCAAAGTGAGCAGGATTTTTTAAAGCGTTTTTGTGAATACCTGAACTTTAGTGACGAGGATATGGAGAATAGTTTAATCGCCATAGAAGGTTTCGTACTGGAGCATTGGGGACAGCTTGACTACCTTCAGGATAAACAAGATTTTGACCGCGTAAGCGACCAGTTTATAAAAAGGGTTGCCCGGATAGCCGAAAAAAACCAAAGCAAACTTGTCCACGGCATTCATGGCCGGAGGGAGATCTTAAACATGCTTGGGAAGGCGCGATCAAATGAACTTACACCTGCTGAAATGGAATTTATGCGAAAAGAATTGATTGTAATTTTAAAAACGATTCCAACGTTTGTGATTACTTCATTGCCAAATCGATTCTTAACGTTGCCTATTTTATTAAAAATCCTACCGAAGGAAATCTTTAAAATGAAAGGGTAATCGTTACTCTTTTTCCTTTCGCGGCACCACTACTGAAAGCACAATCGAAAGGGTAAGGGTGGCAATGATTACTGCAAATGAAGCAAACACATTGATATGTAAATCAAAAATCTCGAGCATCATTTTAGCACCAATAAAGAACAAGATGATGGAGAGGCCTTTTTGCAAAAGATAAAAACGATCGATGATCCCGGCCAACAAAAAGAACATAGCACGCAATCCCATGACGGCAAAAATATTGGAAGTATAAATCAGAAATTCGTTCGTAGTAATCGCGAAGGCTGCAGGAATAGAATCAACTGCAAAAATCAAGTCGGTTGTCTCAATTAAAACAATCACAAGAAATAACGGTGTAAACATCCACTTTCCGCCTTCCTTTATCATGAAGTGACCACCCTTGTCATCAGTGGTTAGCGGCAGGTACTTCTTGCAAAATTTTAGAATCGGGTTCTTCTCAGGCTCGATCGTTTCACCACCATCTTCAAAATAGATTCTGATACCTGAGTAAATCAGGAATACTCCAAAAATGTATAATATCCAATGGTAGCGATGGATTGCATAAGCACCCACAAAAATGAAAATTGCCCTAAATACGACTGCCCCGATTATCCCCCAAAACAAGATGCGGTGGTAATGCAATTCATTTACATTGAAGTACTTTAAGATGAGGAGGATTACAAAAATGTTATCAATGGACAGTGCCTTTTCAGTAAGGTATGCCGAAAAATATGCAACTGCATTTTCACTACTGGTTTCCCCTGATGGGTCATCAAAAAAGTAAATCAGGATTCCATATCCAACTGAAATCATTACCCAAAATATCGATTGATATAAGGCGGATTTGGTGGTGATCCTATGGGATGATTTATTAAAAAAACCCAGGTCTAAAATCAAAAAAAGAACAATGACGATTCCAAAGACGCCAAAAAGTATAGTCTCCCGATCATTATCAAATATTGAAAAGGAAAGTATGTCAGCTAAGTATTGCAAGGGGAGTCTTTAAGTAAATAGGCTAAAAGATAAAAAAATGTGTGTTTTGACGGTGTGCAATCTTCAAATCTAATCAATATAATTGTTCTCCAAAATGGCCAAAAAAAATAATGACACTAAAGATCGAAAAGAAGATTGGTTAATAAAAATCTTAACTACAGTGCTTGCAGACCCCCTGGATCAAAACGCTCGTATCCTTTGAAGCATACCCTTTTGGTAACCTGATTGTAGGCACTGCAATATTAAGGCAATTGGTTAGGCCGCACTTTAAGCATTTGAAATGCACATGGTCGTGGCGATGGTTTGCTGGGGAACACGCCTCACTACAAAGCGCATACTTCATTACGCCCTTATCGTCCGGCACCTGGTGTATGAGCCCCTTCTTCAGAAAGGTTTTCAGTGTTCGGTAAACAGTAATCCTATCCAGCGAACCGCTGATTTCTTTGTCTATATCCGATTGGGAAATGGCAAACTCCCGCTCCATAAAAAGGCCCAAAATAAACTGGCGCACGGGGGTCACGCGCAGTTTAAATTTACTCAAGATCGTTTGTACCGTTTTCACCTGGAATCAATCGTAATCTATTATACCCTCAACAACATACACTACCGAGTCTCCAAATATCATTTTTTGTCCACCCTCAATTCGATAGCGGCTTAGCATCAATTCTCCTTGAAAATACTGAAACTCCATGGTAAGGTTTCGAGTACTTGAAAAAATGGAATTTGATTCGAAATAAGTTGCCTCCAGTTTTCTAACCTTATCATGACTTCCCTGAAAAAACAGTTTCAAAGAACGAATGGGAAGTTGCTGATCTGTTGAAAGGGAAAGGATCGCCAGATTGCTATTAATATCGGGCTGGTGGTCTTCAACTTTATACTTGCCCACATAAACCGGGCTGTTGACCAGGTTGATTTTCCGAAACACATCCAATTCCCGCGCCCATGAGGCTGAGTTTTTCATTTCCAAAACAGAACTTTCAACCGTCTTGTCAACGCCAACTTCTTTTGTCAACCCTGGCTTTTGTTTTGACAATCGTTCAATTTGAGTGTCAAGCAAGCTGTCAATCGCAATCAGTTCCGCTGTTGTATTTATAGGTTTGCTGCAGGAAGAACCTACTGTCGCGAAAAAAAATAACAATAAAATTTTTTTATAAAAGGACATCACCGGTCATTTCAGATGGGATCGGAATGCCCATCAACGTTAAAATCGTGGGCGACAAATCGCCAAGCTTTCCATCCCTTATCTTCAAGTTTGATCCCTGATCCACAAGGAAGCAGGGTACAAGGCTCGTGGTGTGGGCTGTGTTTGGTGATCCATCTTCGTTGATCATCATATCGGCATTGCCGTGGTCAGCAATGATGATACTGGTATATCCGTTTTCAAGCGCCACATTAATGACTGCCTCGGCACAGGCATCAACAGTTTCGCACGCTTTTACAGCAGCTGCAAAATCACCGGTATGCCCCACCATATCTGGATTGGCAAAATTCAAGCAAATAAAATCTACTTCTCCTTTTTTCAATTCAGGAATGATCGCATCCCGAATATCCGCAGCGCTCATTTCGGGTTGAAGATCGTAGGTGGCAACCTTTGGTGAAGGACAAAGAATTCTTGATTCTCCCGGAAACACATCTTCCCTTCCTCCTGAGAAAAAGAACGTAACATGCGGGTATTTCTCTGTCTCCGCTATGCGAATTTGCTTCTTATTATGAGTCGCTAAAACTTCGCCAATGGTATTTCGTAGATTATCCTTCTCAAAAACAACTCCTACATTTTTGAAAGAATCATCATAGGAAGTAAGCGTTATATACTGTAGGTTCAACTTCGTCATTCCGAATTCCGGAAAGTCTTGTTGGGTAAGTGCTTCGGTAATTTGCCTTCCGCGATCGGTGCGGAAATTGAAACAGATTACTACATCCCCATCTTGAATGGTGGCCACGGGTTTTCCAAATAGATCCACTTTTACGAGTGGCATGATGAATTCATCCGTAACATTATTCTCGTAAGATGATTCGACTCCTTTCAGCAAATCAAGACAGTGAGTTCCTTCACCTTTCACCAATAAATCATACGCCAACTTCACACGCTCCCAACGCTTGTCACGGTCCATCGCATAATACCTGCCAACCACTGATGCTATCTCGCCTCCGGTTGTGGTAAGATGATCTTGTAATAGCTGTAGGTTCAGCAGGCCGGATTTGGGATCGGTGTCGCGGCCATCCGTAAAAGCATGGACAAAAAATTTGCCCACACCCTGGTTTTTTGCAATGGTCAAAAGTCCTTTTAGGTGATCGATGTGGGAATGCACCCCTCCATCGGATAGCAATCCAATAAAATGAACGGGTTTATTTTCCGCCTTTGCATACTCAAAAGCATTTACCAACACCGGGTTTTCATCGAGTGTCTTTTCGTCAACAGCTTTGTTTATTTTAACAAGGTCCTGATAAACCACCCGGCCAGCACCAATGTTCATGTGGCCAACTTCTGAGTTTCCCATTTGACCTTCCGGCAGTCCTACAGCCAATCCAGAAGCTTCCAGTCTGGAATTTGGATATCGGCTATAAAGCGAATCCACAAAAGGGGTGTTCGCAGCATCAATTGCAGAAACCATCTTATTGGTAGCAATTCCCCATCCATCCAAAATCATTAAAAGCACTTTCTTGTCCATATCCTTGAATTAGGCACCAAATATAGCCAGTAAAGACTTATTTTAGCGACTTTACCGACATTGTGGAAGGATAGAATGCGCATTCCCATAATCTCAATAAAGAATCATCATTTGATTTCATTATCTTTCTGTTGTGGCATAATTTTGGACGAAAAACAAGCGCAATGATAAAAGCCAGGTATTATTTAATTTCAATCGTTTGTCTTTTTGGATCCGCTCAATTTTCCTTTGGGCAGGACGACATTATCAATAACGTTAAGGAAACGATAAAGGCAGGGAGCGCAAAGGAATTGGCAAATTACCTCAATCAAACTGTTGATATCATGATTGACGAAAAGCTAGAGTCGTATAGCAAAGCCCAGGCAGAATTTGTATTGCGCGATTTTTTTAAAGCCCACGTTCCCACAGAATTCACCATTATACACCAGGGTTCTTCAAAGGGAGGACAGCCCTATTCCATCGGGCAATACAAAAGCGACACAGAAACTTTTCGCGTTTTCATTAAAATCAAAACCGTGGGTAAGCAGCAGTTTGTGCATGAAATTCGATTTGCCAAAGAGTAATGTTTATTTGTAACCTTGCAGGGTGAAACCTGCCTACATTACACCTGCATTTCTAAATCAATTTATTACCTCCGCTTTCGCGGAAGACATCGGTGATGGTGACCACTCAACGCTTGCTTCCATTCCGGAAACGGCAACCAGCCGGGCACAATTGATCATAAAAGATGAGGGCATTTTGGCTGGAGTGGAACTTGCCGAACTTATCTTCAAACACTTTGATCCATCCCTTGCTTTTTACCCTTTGATAACAGACGGTTCTAAAATCAAAAAGAGGGAAATCGCCTTCACCATAGCGGGTTCAGCACGATCAATTCTCACGTGCGAACGACTCGTTTTGAACTGTATGCAACGGATGAGCGGCATCGCTACCTACACGCATTTCCTGAATTCACTGATTTCCGGTTCACAGGCAAAGCTGCTTGATACCCGCAAAACAACCCCCAATTTCAGATTATTGGAAAAATGGGCAGTCGTAATTGGTGGCGGACAAAATCATAGGATCGGCCTGTATGATATGATTATGTTGAAGGACAACCATATTGATATGGCAGGAGGAATTTCAAGGGCAATCTTTCAGACAAAAGAGTATCTTCGCGAAAAAAATAAAAGCCTAAAAATAGAAATCGAAGTCCGTACACTTCCCGAGCTAAACGAGGTGCTGGACGTTGGGGGTGTTGACAATATCTTGCTTGACAATATGGATGTTCTTACCCTTAGAGAAGCTGTTTCTCGTATTGATAAAAGATTTATAACGGAAGCTAGCGGAGGGATAACCGAAAAAACAATTGCAGAAATTGCCAAAACCGGGGTGGACTATATTTCTGTTGGGGCATTAACGCATTCGTACAAGAGTTTAGATTTGAGTTTAAAAGAGTATTAGGATATCATGAACGTAAAGACAAAAAACTACAAGCTGGAAAAGAAGACCTATATCAAATTAGCATTTAACAACATCCTTAAAAAGCAATGGTGGATGGCTGCCCTTGGTTTTGTAGTGATCTGCTCCGGATATTTTTGGATCGCAAGCATTTGGTGGTTCATCTCGGCAACAATAGCCCTTGGATTGTTCCTTCTTTTTTGGTGGATACAATTCTATGGTGTAACCCAATTGGAGCAAGGCAAAATGTTGTTCGAACGGTTTTCGTATGAAATCAACAGCCAGCAAATTTTAATGAAAATCAACCCGCGCGAAGGGATGCCGATGAAATGGGATCAAATCAAAAGCGCTTCTGTCGGAAAAGATTTTTATCTGTTGGTCGTAAACAAAGCGCAGCTTATCCACCTTCCATTCAGAATTTTCAATTCTGATAATGAGCGAAAATTTGTCGGCAGTGTTCTTAAAAACAAGGGGCTGCTAAAATAAGAAAAGCCCTCAACAAAACGTGGACAAGAAGCCAGTCAAATTAACCCCTTCGCAAGCAAAAGAAAAGATTTATGGTTTTTGTGCATACCAGGAACGCTCGCATCAAGAAGTAAAAAACAAACTCTATGGATATGGTTTGTTTCGCGATGATGTAGAGGAATTGCTTACCCATCTCATTACCGAAGGGTTTCTTAATGAAGAACGTTTTGCGAAATCGTTTGCCGGGGGCAAATTCAGAATAAAAGAATGGGGGCGCTTAAAAATAATCAATACGCTGGAATCAAAAGGTGTTACTTCCAATTGTATTCGGATTGGAATGCGTGAAATCGATGAAGCGGACTACCTGGAAACCTTGAGAAATATCCTCAAGAAAAAATTGGAAAGCATTGAAAGCGAAAACCGGTTTGTTCTCCGCGACAAAGTTGGTCGTTATGCAATCTCACGTGGATACGAGCCCGAACTGGTTTGGCGGGAAATAAAGGTTCTTCTTCCCTAATCAAATTATTCGCGTTCGGAAATAACCATTTACAAAAGATTATTTGTACTTTAAATTTTGGAAAGAACTAATTACGGTTTGAATCGTTATTGGTGTTATCCATTTTCTGCCCGTAAAATTCTATTGCTAATTTCAACGCCTGCTATGCGTCTCTATACTGCCTGCACAACAATCCTTAACCAGCTTACCAGTCTGGTCGAACAAATTGAAGCTGATGATTTTAACGTCCCCTCTCCCATATTGAATGGAGCTACCATTGGCCAGCATCTTCGACATACCATTGAGTTTTTCCTGTGCCTGGAAAGTGGGTTGGAAAGTGGTGTGGTGAATTACGATAAACGTAATCATGATCAAGCCATTGAAAATGATAAATTCATTGCGCACTCCACACTGCATGGGATTTTAGAATCCATTGCAAAAGCGAAAGACAAACCCCTTGTACTCGAAGTTTGTTACGAGTTGACCGGTGAAGATTTTACACAGCTTCCAACATCTTATCATCGTGAATTGGTCTATAACATTGAGCATGCCGTCCATCACATGGCCCTTATTAAAATTGGTGTTCGGGAAGTCGCCCCCTACATTCAGCTTCCAAATGATTTTGGAATTGCTGCCTCCACCATCCGGCACCAAAAAGCGGAGCGGGTTTCAACACCCCGTTGATTTGATTCTTTACACGGATGAGCTTTTTCACACGCATCGCAAGAAGTAATTTCTTTATACGACTGTGCAGTTGGGAATACTGGCCTTTTATCATCGTGCAATTCCCAATTTTGTTTTATTGGTTGTTCCTTGCCCTCCGTTCACGAGCACTTTTTTTCTTTTCAGCATCCAATCCGGGCATTCCTACCGGAGGAATGATGGGTGAATCCAAATTTTCTATTCTTTCAAAAATCCCAAAGCAATATATTCCCAAAAGCATATTGGTTGACTACACCCTGCCGAAAGATATATTGTTAAAAAAATTACAAGAAGAAGAACTGTTTTTCCCGCTAATCTTTAAGCCCGACCTCGGTGAACGGGGTTGGATGGTGGAAAGGATTTTCAATGATAAAGATGTAGCGCAGTATCTTCAAAAAATCAAAACAGATTTTATTGTTCAGAAATTAGTAGACCTGCCCATTGAGTTGGCTGTGTTTTATGTTCGCTATCCAAACGATGAAACAGGAAAAGTAACTTCCGTAACCAAGAAAGGAATGCTAACCGTCACAGGAAATGGGATTTCAACTTTACGCGAATTAATTTTTACAAATGATCGGGCGAAGTTGCAATGGCAATCACTCTCAACAAAATTTGCGGTTCAATTGGAAAAAGTAGTGTCAAAAGAAGAAACGATTGAACTTGTCTCAATTGGTAATCATTGTTTGGGCACTACTTTTTTAGATGCCAATGATTTGATCAATGAAAAATTGAATCAGGTTTTTGATAATATCAGCAAACAAATTGATGGCTTTTATTTCGGAAGATTTGATCTACGAACGGCAAGTATTAAAGATTTGTATCAAGGTAATATTCAAATCATGGAGTTGAATGGATGTGGTGCAGAGCCTGCGCATATCTATCAACCAGGCGCTTCCATTCTTTCGGCATGGAAGACACTTTTCAAACATTGGAAAACGATGCATTTAATAAGCGTCCAAAACCACAAGAACGGGGTGCCGTATCTTGGTGTAAAACAAGGGCTGGAGTTTTTTAGAAATTTCAAAAGAATAAAAGCACTCCATGAATCCATTTAGCGTTCTGCTCATTGCTTTCATTTTTAGCTTTCTGGGTTCGATACCTCCGGGAACTTTGAACCTTAGTATTCTTCAACTCGGCCTCGAAGAAAAAATAAACACTGCGTGGAGATTTTCACTGGCCGCTGCCCTGGTGGAATATCCGTATGCATGGATTGCGGTTAAGCTTTCCACGGTCATTCAAAATTCACCAATTATTACAGAGTATTTTGAGCTCATTGGCGCTGGAGTGATGATCACCTTAGGGGCGTTAAATCTTTACTCCTCCCAAAAGCCTGCTTCAGTAGCATCTAAATTTCAACAGAGTGGATTTCGCAGAGGGATGTTGTTGAGTATATTAAATCCGCTTGTTCTTCCGTTTTGGGTTGGGATCACTGCGTATTTGCAAAGCCAACAGTGGATTGATGTATCCTCCATAAAAAATTTGCATGCCTATTTGCTGGGTGTATCACTGGGGGCTTTAACGCTATTGATTTCGGTTGCCTATCTCGCCAAGAAAGTTGCCCGTCATTTTAGAAATAACATTTGGTTAAGACGCATTCCGGGTATAACACTTTTAATGTTGGGTATCTATTCCTTTATGCGCTATCTTATATAAGTTGAAAACGGATGGGGTCATTTGTTTTCTTTTGTGCCAGACGATTGATGCCTTTTTCTGTCAATTGTAATATTCGTGGATAGCCTCCTGTGGTTTGGCAATCACGCATTAACACAATCGGATTGCCTAATGGTGTCAGCTGTACTGTGCCTGGAATAGTGATAGCAGTAAGCATATCGAACCCGTTTTCAATTTTCATGATGGGTCCTTCTACCTGATAACCCATTCTATTATTTTTTGCGCTTACTTTGAAATCATTTTCAAAAAGTGTTTTCTGCTGATGAGTTGATAACCATTTGAATTCAGGGCCTCGTTGAACCTCAATCTGAATGGAAGCAAGATGGTCTTCATCAATCTTTACACTCGCGTGGATTTCGTTTTGATGTCTTTGTTCTCTGATCTTTATTGACATGCCCGCTTTCAAAATATTATTATCAGCAATACCGGGATAGTAAGAATAACTTTCCAAAATCTTTTCACACTCGAAACCACCTTTTATTGCAAGGTAACTTCGGCAACCGGAGATCAACTTGCCAAAGGATAATTGATCTCCCGCTTTTACAACTATTACTTTGTTGCGATCAACCGCTTTACCATTAATCATTGGTGACATATCAGCACCAGTTATTGAAATCAACGTGGAGCAATTAAATTTTAGCGTGGATCCTTGCAAAGTGATTTCAATAACGGGTGCATCCTCCGAATTATTCAAAAGCATATTTGCCAATCCTGCGCTATACGCATCCATAACTCCCGAAAGGGGCACACCGAATTTTCGATATCCCCTTCTTCCGCGATCTTGGAACGTGGAAAAGAAACCGGTGGATAAAACCTCAATCGAATTCATATGCTCAATGCATTTAGGACAAAGTCACCCGAATTTATTTTCTCTTTTAACAAATCATATTCTTCTTTTGAAATCGAAACAAATTTTACTTTATCCCCTGCGTGTATTCTAGTCGGTGGGTTTTTACTTGCATCAAACAATGGAATAGGACAATTGCCAATAATGTTCCACCCACCCGGGCTTTCCTGTGGATAGATTCCTGTTTGATATCCCCCAATTGCTACAGCGCCTTTTAATATTTTTGATCGCAGGGTTTCCTTTCGCGGTATAAAAAGCTTTTCAGAGAGACCTCCCAGGTATAAAAAGCCTGGCAGAAAACCTGTGAAATAAACGGTGTATGTATTTCCTAAATGAAGTTCTGTTAATTCATCAATGGGTATTTTTTTTGTTTTAGAAATTGCTTCAAGATCAATTCCAAAAAATGGATCATAACACACCGGTATTTCCCACACATTTCCAGAATGGGGATCTGCGATTTGCTCACCTTTCCTAAGTTGCTTGACGCTCTCCAATAACTTTTCATATGAAATGATTTCCGGATTGAAAAAAACCGCCAGTGAATTATAGGTATTGAAGGTCTCGTCAATTTTTTCAAAAAGTGTACTTTCAATTTCTTTTTGAAAAGAAAGAATGTCGAAAAGAATTTCTTCATCGATTTTGGAGGGCCATTCAATCAAAAGGGCTGTTTCTCCGAAGGGCTTATATGTTACGGCAAATTTTTTCAACTATAAAAATTCAATTCCTGCCTCATTTAACTTCAAGCGCAATGTCTTAGCAATTGCAACTGCATTTGGATTATCACCGTGTATGCAGACTGTGTCTGCTTTAATGATTTGATGATTTCCACTAATCGTTTTAACAGTTCCTTCCCTTAGCATCTGTAACACATGCAACGCAATCTCATTGGGATCTTGTAGCAAGGCAAGCTCCTCTGTTCTGGAGACCAATGTTAAATCATTGTTATAATTACGATCCGCAAAAACTTCATAATGCACCTGTATACCTTTGGATTTTGCGATGTTTGCGATAACCGATTTAAAAGGTGCGTATAAAATAATTGAAGTAAATCCTTGCAGGGCACTTACAATGGTGCAGGCAATATCCTCTCGCGTCATTGCCATCGTATACAATGCGCCATGGGGTTTTACATGATGAAGTTTTGAACCTTGATTTTCAACACTAATTTTTACGCGTGTAATTTGATCGATTATAGTTTCCTTTAATTTATCTTCTGGCATTTCCATCGCAAGCCTTCCAAAATGCTGACGGTCCGGAAAAGAAGGGTGGGCACCAATTTTCACATTGTTCTGCAACGCAAGAACCACGGTTCTTTGAATGGTGTCTTCATCACCTGCATGACCACCGCAGGCGATATTACACGATGTGATATATGGCATTAAGGCATCACTGCTTACACCTTCACCCAAATCTGCATTTAAATCGACTGTCATAATTAGATTTTAGTAGCAAGACATTAGACTTTCTGATAGTCCGTAAACATACCACTAAATTACACTAAGGATAAGGTTATCAAATAGATTCACCGAATACCTTCTGTTCAGCTTGAAGCAGAACTCATCAAGGTATAATTGCAAATACTTTTCTTTGATCACATGATAGATACCAAGCAAAGTTCTTTTGGCATTGGCGATGGCTATGTGTACCCATTTGAGT
>JBGTGG010000038.1:0-9566 GCA_041746855.1 Cyclobacteriaceae bacterium
ATGCGGTCGAAGCGGTTTACAGTATCACTACCCATAATCGAACATAGTATTTCCCAAAGATAGGATTTCAATTTATTCATAAAGCGGTATTGACTGATTTGGGTAGCAAAGAAAGTGACAGGCTGTGACAAGGGATTGTCAGTAGCCATTAAATTGATTTGCGATTAGTGATTTTAGATTTCGATTTGTGATTGAAATGTTGAACTTCCCTGATCGGAACTCACGAATCGCTAATCATTTCGGTTCTATTAAAATATTTAAAAAAACTTTTCCCTGCTGACAAAGGGCTGTCACTAGTCACCTGTACGTTTGGGATATAATTTATTTATCAATCCAAAAAAACATACTATGAACGACACAATGAAGCAAACCGAACAAACAGCGGTAGTCATGACTTCCGATGAATTTTTAGCGCATTGGCAAGGTCACCGTACCCTCACCCGCAGGGTAATTGAAGCTTTTCCTGAAAAGGACCTTTTCAACTATTCCATTGGCGGGATGCGCACCTTTGCCGAATTAGCAATGGAATTACTTGGAATAGCCGTTCCCGGACTTCGTGAAATCGTAACCGGAGAGCAATCCGAACTGGCTGAAAAATTTGAGCATGGAAACAAGAAAGAAAACATCCTGAAGCGATGGGATGAATCAACTGAAGAAATAAATAAACTCTGGGCGCAACTGAAAGTAGAACGCTTTCATGATACGATCAAAGCATTTGGCATGTATGAAGGTACGGTGCTGTCATCATTACAATATTTTGTTGACAATGAAATCCATCACCGTGGACAAGGATACGTATACTTACGTGGACTAGGAATTGAACCACCACCATTTTGGGAACGCTAGTGGAGATGAATACGGTGTTGGTTTTTAAAACATCAGTTGAGCGGACACAGGATGTTGATCAGCTTCGGCCTTTGTTGGACGAAATGGTGAACCCTGGTGAGCGTTGGAATTTTGACCTGGAGGATTGTGATAAGATCCTCCGGGTTGAAACCCGACAAGTGGAATCCTGGACGATTACTTCTGTACTTGCAAAACGCGGATTTCACTGTTCCGAGTTGGAGGATTGACTGAATCGTGGCTGAATGCTCTATGGTGAAAATATTTTTCACTAGCTTTATTTCATGGAGGAGCATCCATCAACGTGTTTGAATTGCAACACACCCTTGCGCGGAAAATTCTGCTATGTGTGCGGACAAAAAGTGATTGAACCCAACGAGCGAACGGTACTGCATTTTATTTACCAATTTTTTGGTGCTGCTTTTTTTCTGGAGAATAATTTTTTTAAAAACTTGTGGGTGCTCCTTTCACGTCCGGGAAAAATTCCACTCGATTTTATGGAAGGCAGAAGGAAACGATGGATGCCTCCGTTCTCCCTTTTCCTGTTGATCAACTTATTCTATTTCTGGTTTGCGCCACTTTCAGATTTGAACCTGACGTTAAAAGAGCAGTTATATCAACCCCATCATGGTAGCTTGGCAAGGGAGCTGGTTGATAGAAAACTGGAGCGTAACCAACTATCATTGGAGGAGTATGCTGAAAAGTATAACGCCAAAAGCACAAACTATGCGAACAGTCTTGTGATTTTGCAGGTGCCGATTTTTGCCGCATTTCTTTCACTACTTTATTGGCGCAAGCGGTATTACTATGTAGATCATTTTATGTATGCACTTTATTTTTGTGCTTTTACCTTATTGTTTGCCCTTGTTCAAAGTGCTGTACTCTACACACTGGTTTATACTTTACAAATGACAGGAATTGAATTCAATGCTAACGTATTTTGGCAGCTCAGCGGTATTGTTTTTGGTGTGTCGATTTTACTCTATACTTTTTTCTCATTGAGGAAGACGTATTCACAGAAATACTGGCAGGTCGCTGTGGCATTGATCCCGGTGCTATTCTTTTTTGTGGTAACGCATTTTATGTACCGTTCCATTTTGTTTTTTATTATTTATACAGTAACCTAAGATGGCTTCCGATAAAAAATTTATTGAGTTTGTTGTAGATCAGATTGAGAAGGCGGGTACGATAACTACAAAAAGTATGATGGGTGAATACGTTGTCTATTCCAACGGAAAATTATTTGCGCTTATTTGCGATAATAAATTGTTTATCAAACCTACATCAGGTGGGAGGGAATTTATCGTGGATGTTGTGGAAGCACCTCCTTATCCCGGTGCAAAGAATTGTTTTCTTATTGAAGATAAACTCGAAGATCGTGAGTGGTTAAGTGAGTTGGTTCGGATATCGGTAAAGGAATTGCCGGAGCCAAAACCGAAGAAACCAAAGAAGAGAAGGTCGTAATTTTTACAAAGTAACTTTTATAAAAATCCATTGACTTCCGCGTCCTTTTCATTTAACTTGTTCAAGTTAACTTCTCTTTCCGTTAAACCTAAACGCTAGCACCATGAAACATTTCTTTCTCTTTCTTTTCTGTGTATCCGCATGCGGCCAAAACTATGCTCAGTCAGATACCGCCCTGATCAATCAAACAGAGCGTAATAAACAAATTGTGCGGGATTTTTATAACGACCTGTGGTTCTCCAATAACACTGACAACTATATCAAGTATGTGGCTGATGAGTATGTTGTGCATGATATTGGCGATCGAAAAGGCGTTACAGAACCGGCAATTGAACAAAAGAATATTGCTGATTTTTTCTGGGCCAATGGTGACTGGACATCCGTATATGATTACCAAATTGCAGAAGGCGATTTGGTAGCTACCCGATGGAAGGCTTCTTATAAACCTAAAACTTTTTTGGGAAAAATTGCCATCGGTGATTCGAAAATGCCAATCATCAATGTATTCCGATTAAAGGATGGAAAAATTGTAGAGATATGGAACCACCGACTTGACATTGACACACGTCAAACATTGCAATTTACGTTGAAGGGATTTGGTTTGGGATTACTAGTTTCACTCGTACTTTTGTTTATTGTAATCAAACAAAGGAGAATGATTAAAAAGCTGAGCGCTGTGTAGCGATTTTGAAACGAGCATGTAATTGTGAGATGAAGTTTGCAGACTCCTTTCTATTTAAAAGTTAACCAACAATTAATATGCGTCTCGCTTTGCTTCGTACAGATTCTACTAATCCCGATTTTGTCGAGTTGGTAAAGCAACTTGATGCGTACCTCGCAGTGATAGATGGAGAGGAGCATGGCTTTTACGATCAGTTCAATAAAATCCAACATTTAAAATATGTGGTTGTCGCCTATCATGAGGGGGTTGCTGTAGGGTGTGGTGCGATCAATAGCAAGGAAGATGCAATGGAAGTAAAGCGGATGTTTGTTAATCCTAATGAAAGAGGAAAAGGCATGGCAAAAAAAATCCTTGGGGAATTGGAAAAATGGGCTGGCGAGTTGGGGTATACCAAGTGCGTTCTGGAAACCGGCAAACGACAAGTTGAAGCAGTGGAGCTTTACAAGGGCAGCGGTTATCAGGTGATCCCGAATTATGAACCATACACAGACATGGATAACAGTATCTGTTTTTCGAAAAAAATTGGATAGAATTGTAGAGTTTAAATTGAAAAAAAATTAAACAAGTATGGTTGGTGAAAATGTTTATGTGCCCGGAAAAACTTTTGAAAAAATGGATTTTACAGAGCAGTTTTTACCGGTGGGGGAATACGAAGGCTGTCGGTTTTTAAATTGCAATTTTGAAAAGAGTAGGCTTTCATCCATTAAGTTTATTGAATGCGAGTTTGTAGGTTGTAACCTCAGTCTGGCTAAACTGGACAATACCGCTTTTGGTGACGTAATCTTTAAGGATTGCAAAATGCTGGGATTACATTTTGAGCAGGCCAATCCTTTCAATTTTACCGTTCGGTTTGAGAAGTGCATGCTGGACCACACTTCTTTTTATAAAGTAAAAATGAAGGGCACGTTATTTTCCAACTCAAAATTGGTAGAAGTTGATTTCACCGAAACTGCGCTGACAAATTCGAACTTTGATAACTGCGATTTGCAGGGAGCGAAATTTGAACACTCCAATTTGGAAAAAACTGATTTTAGGACAGCTGTTAATTATTCCATTGATCCAGAGCTCAACATGTTGAAGAAAGCAAAATTTTCCGAAGCCGGAATACGGGGGCTGTTGGATAAATACGACATTGAAATCAGTTGATCTTTTCTAAAAAAAAGTCGAATCCTGTAACAAAATAACGGGGTATTTGTTGCAATAAGGTTGGCAGCGCAGTTTGGTGTGGCCCTGCTGCTTATCTTGCTGTACAAAATTTTCCAACGATGACATTGCAAACCAAACGTACTTTTTTTCCTACCGTCTTTTGTATAATACTGGCTGTATTTACATTCAGTAATTGTTCCTCATCCGATCCCGAAATAACACCCTCGAACCTGCAATTGGAATTTGACATTGCAACCGATGGCTCAGGGGATATAGTCGTAACTGCCACTGCTGACAATGCAACATCTTTTGAAATTGATTTTGGCGTTACCAGCAGACCAATACTGAAGACCAATGCTGGAATTGGCATCCATAGCTATATAGCATCTGGGGATTATGAAGTGACAGTAAAAGCAATAGGTTCAAAACCAAGTTTATCGATTACCGAATCCGAGACGATAACAGTGGATGTGTTTTTTGCGATTCCTACTACCGGATATTCTACGCCAACATCCTATGTAGGTATGGATGCTGTGTGGGCAGATGAATTTGATGGAACATCCCTAGATCCTTCTAACTGGACTCCTGAAATAGGAAGAGGGTCGAATGGCTGGGGAAATAATGAGTTACAGTATTACCGGAAGGAAAATACCGAAGTGACGGATGGATACCTTGTCATCACCGCAAAAAAGGAATCCTTTATGGGAGCCGACTATACATCTTCAAGGTTAATCACGAAGGATAACCAGTCTTTTAAATACGGTCGTATTGATATCCGCGCAGTCCTTCCCAAAGGTCAGGGCATTTGGCCGGCTTTATGGATGTTGGGCTCGAACTTTAGCACAGTGGGATGGCCGAAATGTGGTGAGATTGATATTATGGAGATGGTGGGAGGAAGTCCGACCAGCACTGGAAAAAACAATACCGTGCATGGTACACTCCATTGGTATGATGAAATACAATCACGAAATGTTTGCACGTGCGTACCTGGTGGAAGCCATATACTTTCATCCGGGCTATTTGCCGATAAGTTTCATGTGTTCTCTATTGTTTGGAATGAAACCACTATTACATGGTATGTGGACGATGTTGAATTTCATGTTATCAATATCACACCTTCACACATGACAGAATTTCATGAAGAATTCTTTTTCATCTTCAACATAGCGGTGGGTGGAAACTGGCCGGGAAATCCCGATGGCACTACCGTTTTTCCACAACGCATGGCCGTGGATTACATCCGGGTGTTTCAGAATCAATAGTCAGTTAAGATTGACTTGTTAAATTCTCTTTAAGCCCAAGTGACAGCCTTCAAAGCAATAGCGGAAAGCAAGACTAATATTTCCATTTTCACATTGGCTAAGGGTGTAACTAGCTCCGATTTCATTGAGATTTATATTTTCAATTTCTTGCTGTGTTTCAAAAAGAGCGACAATTTTTTCACCGTTAGTTAAATCGATTAAAACATAATAGTAGGAGTAATCGCCAAGCACATTTGTGACCAAAGTGTTGTCGGATTTGAATTCAACAAGTTTAGCTGGAATACGAGGAACCTTTTCAATCACATACCCGAATCCAGGCGAACCACCTTTTTCATATGCCTGCCATTTGCCTACAATATCCGGCTCACCAACAATAGCAAGAAATTCGCAATGGTTTTCTTCTGAGGTATTTTCGCAATGGCTAAACATCAATAGTATAGGGATGAGGAGTAGGAAGCAGTATTTTTTCATACCTTTTAGACCCCCATATTTTCGAATTGGTTGTTCCAGTCAAGTAAATGAATCAATTTTTTTAGTAGTTTACTCTGGAATTCCGCTAGAGCATTGAAGATGACCAAGAAAATTATCGTTCCATATTTTCCAAAGGGCTTAAAATTTATCACGCCTGTCTTATTTGGTGCGGGAGCCTACCTGGTGTTTATCGAGTTCCCGGTTTGGGGAGTTGTCGTGCTGTTGTTGGGCATCATTATTTTGACCACCAACTATGTTACCGAAATTGATTTGGAAGAAAAGGTTTGCCACGATTACCTGTCGTTTCTATTTTTCCCTATCGACAAAGACTCCAAAAAATTCAATGGGTTTAATCGCATTGTAGTAGCGAAGGGCGACTATGCACAAACGGTAAATACCCGGGCGCAGTCGCGGCAATTTGACTGGACGGACTACACCGGTACGCTGGTCTTCGATGATGGCGAAACGTTGGATTTGCTTACCAGGACCGATAAGGGAGAATTGCTGATAGGGTTAAAAGAATTTTCGGATTTTTTGAAAGTGGCAGTAGAAGACCGATCCACAAAGCAGGCGTATTGGGTAGACATGGATAAGGTGAAGGCTGAATGAAAAACCTTTATTTGTTATGGGCAAGTTTACACAGCGGAATGAAAAAGTCAAAGAGAGCCACCCTAATTTTGATTTTTTGACAAGTAGTAATATTGACAAGATTATATAGAATGGAGACCAGCAATCACTTAAAAGCGGGGACGAAACCGAAAAAGCCAAACGAGTAGAAAAACAAAATGGAGTTGAAATGAAAAAATATTTAGCATTACTTTTATTTGCACTAATTACAACTATGTCATTCGGACAAAGTAATTATCAAGATGTAGTTTACCTGAAAAATGGTAGCATTATTCGGGGGATAATTATTGAACAAGTCCCAAATAAATCCATTAAGATTGAGACAGCCGATAGAAGTGTTTTTGTGTATCAAATGGATGAAATCGAAAAAATTACTAAAGAGTCATTTGATAGTAATGCAGAAAGAAGAAAAGGATTTATTGGTTTATCCTTAGGGGTTTCGATTCCAGTTGGTGATTTTGCAGATAAAGCAGATGGCTTGGCTAAAACAGGCATCCAATTAAACTTGATTAATTTTGGATATCTATTTTCAGAAAATTTCGGAATTACAGCTACGTGGTTTGGGGCAGCAAATCCGATAGATGCGGATGGATATGATCCTTGGTCTTATGGTGGAATAATGGCAGGTCCATTATTATCATTTCCCCTATCTCAAAAAGTTGAATGGGACTTTAGGCCAATGATAGGTTATTCGGTGACAACTCTTCCAGATATTGGTTATGGTATAGAACAAGCATCATCTTTTGCTTTAAATATTGGCACAGTAATCAGAGTAAATGTGGGAACTAAAGTATCACTTTTATTAAGTGCAGATTACTTCTCAACTAAACCAACATTTAAAGATTATGGTTTTGAACAAAGTATTGACACTATTTCTTTTGGTTTCGGAGTTGCATATCGACTAAAATAATCAGCCCCTTAGCATTCAACAGAGCTATTGGCGGGGAAATGGAAACTTGAAATTGATTTGTCAAATTACAGTGCAAATCAGCGTACATCAACTGTGCGCCACATTAGAATAATAAATTCGGGAAAATTTTAGCTGGATATGGTTTACGGATTATCAGATTAAAGAAAAAATTTATCGAACCTGACTCAATAAATACTTACCTTCAAAATATGAAACGTAGAAATTTTATTAAAAGAACAGGAGCTGCTGTAGCTTCCAGTATTGTAGCACCTGGAATATTGTATGGACATGGCTCCTCTTTTTTTACCAACACGAAATTGGTTATTGGTGTCATTGGCTGCAATGGAATGGGCTGGGCAAACACAATTTCGTTGCTGAAGATCCCGGAAGTTTCACTGGGTGCTATTTGTGATGTAGATGAGAATGTGGTTAATAAGCGTCTTGAAGATTACAAAGTAATTAGACAAAACAAACCTGCTACCTATAAGGATTATAGAAAACTGCTAGCCGATAAGGATATCGATGCCGTTGTAATCGGTACGCCCGATCATTGGCATTGTAAAATGATGGTGGATGCAGTGGCGGCAGGAAAGCACGTGTATGTGGAAAAGCCAATTGCCAATTCGATTGCTGAATGTAACCTCATGGTAGCAGCACAAGAGAAATATGGAAAGATCGTTCAGGCAGGACAATGGCAACGCAGTGGACCGCATTATAAAAAAGCAATCGATATTGTTCGTTCGGGTGTATTGGGAAAAATCCGCGTAGTAAAGGTATGGGCGTATCAGGGTTGGATGAAACCTGTTCCGATTGTAGCGGATGCGAATCCTCCAGCGGGCGTTGATTATGATTTTTGGTTGGGCCCTGCACCGAAGCGACCATTTAATGCAAATCGATTTCATTTTAATTTTCGATGGTTTTGGGATTATGCAGGGGGCCTCATGACCGATTGGGGTGTTCATGAAATTGATATTGCACTCCATGCTATGGGAGCGACTGCGCCCATTTCAGTAATGGCATCAGGCGGGAAACTTGCCTATCCGGATGACGCTTCGGAAACACCGGATACGCTCCAAACAATTTTTCAATACGAAAATTTTAATATGCTTTGGGAGCATGCAACGGGGATTGATCTTGGTCCTTACAAGCGAGGGGAAGGGATCGCCTTTATAGGAAATAATGCCACACTGGTAGTGAATCGTGGAGGCTATGAAGTAATGGTGGAACGTGGGGCAGCAGGTAAGATGGAAGAAATCGAAAAGTATGAGAAACCTCGGGAATTAAATTACCTCGATTTGCATACTCAAAATTTTGTTGACGCGATTGAGAAGAATGATCAAAGTGCATTGAATACACCGATCCGGTCGGGCAGCATTGCTGCGATCAATGCCCAGATGGGAAACATCGCTTATAAAACAGGAACCAAAATATTTTGGGATGAAGCCAAACAAAAATTTATAAAGAATAAGGAAGCTAATAAATTGATCAGTGCACCGTATCACAATGGATGGAAACTTCCAACGATTTAGGACGAAGGCTACGTTTGTTATAATTATTATTGAGAAGCCTTCGTTGTACAGTAGGTTTTAATTTATATGAAGATCTTACGGTATTTTCTTATTCTCATTTTTTTTATTCTTTTAACAATACTAACCCAGGTGGGTGGTATTTTTTATTTGCTCTCGTTAATTACCCATCGTTTTATCAACCGTAACTCCACGGGATATAAAAGGTTTTCGCTGAAAATAATTTCTTTCTCAGTTCTTTACTTGATTGGGATTTTTTTAGTAGTTCCTTTTTTAGCAAAGCCTTTGGGTCGTGTTCCTTTGCCACTGGTTAAGGAAAGTGGTTTACAACCCGGAACCATTATCACCGTTTTTCTTTGCAGGAATTATGTGAGGCCTGAATTAAGGGAAGCAACCTATCGCGTTTCTGAACAGCTGCAAAAGCAATTCCCGGGAACGGTACTAAATTATCTGGATGCCAATTTTCCCTTTATCGATAAATTTCCTTTGTTACCACATTTAAGTCATAACGATGGCAAGAAGCTTGACTTGTCTTTTGCTTATCGCGACAGCCAAACAAATGCTATCACAAATCAATTGACTTCTTTTATTGGCTATGGTGTTTGTGAAGAACCAAAACCCGATGAAATCAATAC
>JBGTGG010000039.1:0-4515 GCA_041746855.1 Cyclobacteriaceae bacterium
GTGGTGAGCGATCCCATTTTCTCCTGGATTTGTGCATTCTCAATGGAGCGTTTTATTTGTCTGCCATTAAAGAGTGTCCAGCGTAAACTTAAATTCGCATACCCCGAATACGAATTTCCGTTAATACTTTGATTAACAAACACAGATTCATTGCTGGTTTGTATAACCGGAAAATTGGCATCATCATTTACATATCCAATCTCACGCTTTTGTATCGGACCGGTAGCCGATCGAAAATCCGCATTCAACCTGTCCAAACTTCCAGTGGCACCAACATTCAAACCGATGGTGGGATATAAATCCGACCGCATGAGTTGGGTATTATTGCGCAACAGCTCCTGATTGATATACTGATTTTTTAAGTTTGTATTCGAGCGTACCATCCGCTCACGCATTTCTGACAAAGAATAATTTTCCCCGTGATAAAAAAGTGAATCCGTAAATTCCCAACGATGATCAAGGCTGTCGCTCAGGAGTACATTTAAATTCCGAACGGTATTGCGATAAACAATTTCTTGTCGCAGTACATTTGCAGAATCTGTGAGGTAATTGTTTTTTTCTTGAAGCACATCAAATGTTATGGCGCTACCTAGTTCCTTCCGAAGTTGAACAAATTCATACCGCTCTTTTGAATACGCCAGGTTTTTCTCCAGCACGCTCAGGTTTTCCTTGTCGAGCAAAGCCTGGTAGTACGCCAACACAATACCTTGCACAACGCCTTCTATAATAAAGGCACTGTTACCATAACTTAAATCTTCCAATTGTTCGAGACGTTCTTTTGTAAGATTGATTGAGAAGCCATCAAATAAAATGAATTGTGCATCCAATTGGCCATTAAGTCCATCGCTGATACTCCTACCGGGAACAGCAAACGGGTTGGCTGGCTTTCGCTGAACAATTTGATTGTTCTGGTTGCTATTAAAAGTAATTAAGGGATATCTCCCAGCCTGTCCCCAGGTGTTGTTATTTCGGGCGATTTCCAAATCCAGTTTTTGAATTTGAATATCAAAATTGTTTTTCAACCCAATCGCAATGGCTTCGCTAAGACTTAACGTTTTTTGCGCGGATGCCACAGAACAAACCAATAAGAAATAAAAAATAAATACTACTCTACTCAACCGCATGCCTTCCTTTTTTTTCACTTAATAGAGAATAGATAGCCGGGATTACGAAAAGTGTAAGCAACGTTGCAAACACAAGTCCACCGATAATACCAATGCCCATCGACACCCTGCTTTCCGAACCTGCACCCAGTGCCAATGCAATTGGTAAAATCCCCAAGATCGTTGACATGCTGGTCATGAGGATAGGACGAAAGCGCGACTCGGCTGCACCGATAATCGCATCTTTTATTTGAAGTCCTTGCTCCTTTCGCTGATTTGCAAATTCAACAATCAAAATTCCGTTCTTCGTCACCAACCCAATCAACATGATCATACCGATTTGGCTAAAAATATTCAGTGTTTGATTAAAATACCACAGCGATAACAAAGCCCCCGCCAACGCCAACGGAACCGTGAACATGATAATCAATGGATCTTTAAAACTTTCAAACTGACCGGCCAAAACGAGATAAATAATTGCCAGGGCCATTAAAAAGGCCAAATAAATACTGGACGAACTTTCTGTAAACTCACGCGAAGCCCCATCCAGACTGGTGGAATACGTTTCATCCAATACTTCAGCTGCAATCCGTTCCATCTCAGCTATCCCTTCTGCAAGTGCAACACCGGGTGCCGGTTGGGCATTTATTTTCGCTGATGAATACCGGTTGAAACGATACAATTGTGGGGGGCTGCTCTGTTCTTCGATGGTCACTAAATTATCAAGCTGGATAATTTCACCTCTTCTGTTTCTCACATACAACGTGCGCAAATCAAGGGGTTCGTTTCTGTCCTTTCTTTCTACCTGACCAATGATTTGATATTGCTTACCGTTCATGATAAAGTATCCAAAACGTGTACCGCTCAATCCCAGTTGGAGTGTTTGGGAAATATCAACGATGTTAACGCCCAGGTTACGCGCTTTATCGCGGTTGATCAGGATATTGATTTCTGGTTTTGTGAATTTCAGTTCAACATCAACATATGTAAACAATGGGCTTTCATTGGCCCTGTCCAGGAATGTGGGGATAACGTCCTTTAATTTATCGAGCTCGGAAGCCTGGATAACAAACTGCACCGGAAAACCCCCTCTTCGATCACCAATGGATTGGGATTGTGTAATATAGGTTCGAACACCAGTAAAGCGTTTTGCTTTTTCGGTCACATCATCCACAATCTCTTGTTGGGTGCGGTCTCGCTGCGATGGTGGCACTAATGTTACGCGGAGAAATCCATTATTGGTTGCTCCCCTCCCGGTGATACTCAACGAACTCAATTGCTCGGGAACCTCATCATACATAAAGTCGGTCATGGCAACAATGTACTCATCCATGTATTCAAAGGTTGCCCCCTCAGTGGCAGTTGCCTGAAAACGAAATTCACTCCGATCTTCTAGGGGTGAAAGCTCTTCAGGAAGGGTAGTTCCGATCAGGTAAATCAAGGCGAATGAGGATACCATAATCACAATAGCAACCCATCTGCGCTTCATAAATGAATTAAGTAAACCTGAGTAAATATTTGTGAGGTGTTGGAAAAAGGGCTCCGTTTTCCTGTAAAGCCAGGGTTGTACATCCCTTTTCTTCAAAAGCTTGGAACTCATCATGGGCGTGAGTGTAAGGGAAACAAAGGATGAGATCACCACCGAACTGGCTACCACCAGGCCAAATTCCCGAAACAATCTTCCTGTTAATCCTTGAAGGAAAATCACTGGTAAAAAAACCGCCACCACTGCCACAGAGGTTGATATTACAGCAAAGTAAATTTCAATGGCCCCTTGACGTGCAGCTTCCTTCGGTTCTTCGCCTGCCTCCACTTTTGTGTAGATGTTTTCCAATACCACAATAGCATCATCCACCACCAGGCCGATGGCCAACACCACCCCCAGCATGGTAAGCACATTGATTGAGAAACCCAATAAGTACATCACAAAGAATGATCCGATCAACGAAATGGGAATTGTAACAACCGGAATAAGCGTTGTTCGCCAATCGCGCAAAAATAAAAATATAATGATGAGCACCAGGCAAAAGGCGATGATGATCGTTTCTTGTACCTCCGCTATAGAATCCCGGATGAACTCGGTTGTATCCAAACTCATCACGTGTTGCACATCGCTGGGCAAATCTTTTTCAATCTGATCAAGCTTTTCGTAAAGTCGGTCTGAGATTTCAATATTGTTGGCTCCAGGCTGCGCAATAATGGCAATCGCTACCCCTGGCAGGCCATCCCTGCGCAAAAGAGAACGATCATCTTCCGGATACAACTCTGCCCTTCCAATATCCTGAAAACGCACAACCTGATTTCCATCTTCTTTGATAATTAATCGGTTAAAATCTTCTACCGTATTCAACCGGCCCATGGTTCGAACCGTCAGTTCTGTGTTTTGTCCTTCAACCCTTCCGGATGGAAGCTCCACGTTCTCGCGGTTAGTAGCCTGCAGGACATCCGATGGGGTTAGTCTATAACTGGCCAACTTAATGGGATCCATCCACAAGCGCATCGAGTATCTTCGTTCACCCCAAATCGCTACCGAACTAACCCCAGGAATTGTTTGGAGGCGTTCTTTATAATAAATTTCAGCTATGCGCGACAAGTCCAGTAAATCGCGGCCAGCGCTCATGATCGTGAGGAAAATGATAGGCCGCGAATCGGCATCTGCTTTTGAAACTTCGGGAGGGTCTACATCCGGAGGAAGATTTCGAATCGCACCCGAAACTTTATCGCGCACATCATTGGCGGCCGCTTCTAAATCTGTGCCCAATTCAAACTCAACAGTGATATTGCTTCTCCCTTCCCGACTTACGGAGGTGATGGTACGAATACCGGCAATGCCATTCACAACATCTTCCAGTGGCTCGGTGATCTGTGATTCAATTACATCTGCATTTGCACCTGTATACGATGTAGTGACCGTGATCACCGGGGGATCCACACTGGGAAATTCCCGCACTCCTAAATAGCTAAACCCAATTATACCGAAGAGAAGAATCACCAACGACATCACGATGGCAAGGACGGGGCGATTGATACTGATGGTTGAAAGACTTGCCATACTTAACTACTTAACCTTTACTACGTCTACTTTCATACCCGGGCGCAACTGGAGCAAGCCCGTTGTAATAAGCGTATCCCCGGTTTTCAACCCCGACAATATCTCCAATGCCAAATTTGTTCTGATACCTGTTTGTACAATTACCTCTTTTGCTTTTCCATCTTCTTTCACAAAAACCTTATGGCCATTCATCACCGGGATAACCGCCTCAGTAGGGATAAGGATTGCATTATCAATGGTTTCGAGTATCAATTCCACACGTACAAACTGGCCGGGCAACAACAATCCCTTTGTGTTCTCGGCCAGGGCACGAACTTTTAAAGTACGTGTGTTCGGATCGATTTGTGGTTCGATTGCGTA
>JBGTGG010000040.1:0-4509 GCA_041746855.1 Cyclobacteriaceae bacterium
GGCCAGGCATTGGCATCGAATATTCCCTCTTTCTCACCAGTAGTTGGATTTGAAAATCCGGAGTTGACGCGATAGATGCGTTCGCTCTTTAAATGAAAATTATCATACGCAACTTCATCTACGACATAGAGTAAAATGAAAATCCCGGCTGATAATCCGAATGACAATCCCAACAAATTTATGATCGAATAGGCTTTGTGTTTCCACAGGGACCGGAGGGTGATTTTGAAGTAGTTTTTAAGCATCGCAAAATTGTTTCCGACCTGATTGCAAGTCCGATGCCATATCCATAAATATGGATTTTGAATCAGTAATCGGCTTAAATACTGAATTTAGTGTGCTATATCGAACACCACCGGTCGATCACGGACGATTAAGGTTTGAAGAATCATTGCATTCACATGCTCGTTGGAAACCTATGAAACATAAAGCACCAGTCCTTTTAAATATTCCCCTTCCGGATGATAAATTGAAACAGGATGATCGGCAGGTTGTGATAAATGATGAAGGACTTTGATATCCCTACCCGATTGTATGGCAGCGGAAACAACCGTGCTATAAAATAGTTGGCGATCAATTACCTGCGAGCACGAAAAGGTAAAAATAATTCCGCCCGGTTTAATTGCTTTCATGGCTTCGGCATTCAACCGTTGATAGCCCTTGATAGCCTGGTGTTTTGAGCTTCTATGTTTCGCGAAGGCAGGAGGATCAAGCACTATGACATCATAATTGATTCCATTATTTGTTAAGAATTCAATTGTATCGCTTTCTGTGCAAACGTGATGAGAAGGATCAAAACCATTCAACTCAATATTTTTTCGTGTTAACTCAATCGCCTTTGCAGAAGCATCTACCGAGTGTACCAATGTAGCACCCGCATGCAATGCGTAAATAGAAAAACCTCCGGTGTAACAAAATGTATTCAACACCGAGCGGCCTTTGGAATAATGTCCCAGCAATTCGCGGTTATCGCGCTGGTCTAAAAAGAATCCTGTTTTTTGTCCGGTCTCCCAATCGACAAAAAACTTATGCTCATTTTCTAAAACAACGTGCGGAGTTTCTGCATGGCCAATCAGGTATCCGTCTTGTTGATCATCATTATTTTTGAGAGTCGATTTGCTTTTATAATACACCGCTAACAACGCATCACCCATTGTTGCTTTTAGTGCATTCGCGATATCCATTCGATCCGAGTGCATTCCGAACGAATGAGCCTGCATGACAGCAACCCCGCTATAGAAATCGATGATGAGCCCTGATACACCATCCCCTTCACCATGGATCAGTCGAAAGGCATTGGTGCCTGTACTAGCAACGCCAGTAATTTTACGTTGTAAAATGGCCTTTTTAAGCTTATTTGACCAAAAATTGTGATCAGGTTCATCAGCCCCAAAGGCGATAATCCTAACCGTGATACTTCCTTTTTGGTAATGGCCATAGCCAAGAATCTGACCTTTCGAGTCGCGTACTTTCACCCAACAACCATCAGGAAGATCCCCTTCCTCTTTGTGGATAGCACCCGAAAATATCCACGGATGATTTCGCTGAATGGAAAATTCCTTCCCTTTTTTCAAATGTACTTCGCCACCAAAGTTTATCATGGGCGCAAGTACGAAAAAAGCAGTGGTGAATCAAATGGAATCGAAGAGGGTAAAAAGCAAAAGAATGACAAAAAGGAAAGACCAAATGTACAGCATCACGCGCAAACGGTTCATCCAACGCTTCAATGATCGATGTTTTGGAATCTCTTTTATGGATGGCCGGACAAAAGAAAACATAGTGGCTAATACGGTTTTTCTGTTTTTAGGTTTTGCGAGGCCTACCCATTTGGATTAACCTTGATACAAATGATTTCCACGCAATAAGTCTCTTGGAATACTATCCCTTTAGAAAAAGAACCAAATTGCTATAAAAAACGTAAGTAGAGTATTGCCAGCGTCAGTGCTAAATTTTCAGTTGGATGGTGGGGAAAACTGACAAAATTTCATATCCAATTGTTTTAGCCCAACTTTTGATGTTGGAGAAGATGAATTAAAACCAAAAAACAATACTTGATATGAAAAGATTTGGATCACTTTTTTTGGCAGCTATTCTGGGAAGCTTAATTACAATTGCTTCCTTTCAATTTTTAAATGACAAAGATGAAAATGTTTCACTCCACTTTCAGTCTACCCCTGCTGCCAAGGTAGCGTATTCTGTAAATGAAAAAGGTGAAGCAATCCCAATAAACTTTAGTGATGCCGCTGAAAAAGTAATGCCGGCAGTTGTACACATTCGTTCCCAACAAAAAATTACCAATGTGCAACAACGCAGCAACGATCCGCTGAGCGACTTCTTCGGCCCTTACAATCGGCAAGGGCCAAGTCAAAGTTCGGGGTCGGGAGTAATTATCAATCCGCAAGGATATATTGTTACCAACAATCACGTAGTGCAAGATGCAGATCTTGTAGAAGTAACGTTGATAGACAATCGTACTTATAAAGCAGAAGTAATCGGTACCGATCCGGATACTGACCTCGCAGTACTTCGCATTAGCGAAAAGGATCTTCCGTTTTTAGCATTTGAAGATTCGGATAAATCACGCATCGGTGAATGGGTATTGGCGGTTGGAAATCCGTTTAACCTTACATCAACAGTTACGGCCGGAATCATTTCAGCGAAAGGAAGAAGCATTAATATTTTGCGCACCGGAGATGAAAATGGAAATACAGCTATCGAATCTTTTATTCAAACCGATGCAGCCATTAATCCTGGAAACAGTGGTGGTGCGCTTGTGAATTTGCAAGGCGGCCTTTTGGGAATCAACACGGCAATCGCCAGTCAAACCGGATCATATTCAGGATATGGCTTTGCCGTTCCTTCCAACATTGTAAATAAAATTGTAGAAGACATCATCGAATATGGCGTTGTTCAGCGCGGTTGGTTAGGTGTGAATATTCAAAGTGTAAACAGTCAACTGGCGAGACAATTTGGCCTTGCAGTCAATGAAGGTGCATACATTGCCGGGTTTGCGGAAAATAGTTCCGCCAAAAACACGGGCATCAAAGAAGGCGATGTGGTTGTTGAAATTGATGGTGTAAAAATCAGAACGAATGCAGATTTAATTGAACAAATAGGTCGCCACCGGCCGGGGGATAGGGTTGAGGTTACGATAGATCGGAAAGGGAAAAAGTTTACCTATCCCATCATACTGAAAACACGGAGTGGTGATGAAGCAATTGTAAAACGTGAAAAGTTGGATGGAATCGCTTCGTTGGGAATTGATGTGGAGGAAGTGGATGAGCGCACGTTGAAAATGCTTGATCTGAAAAGTGGTGTGCGTGTGAAGGGTTTGTCAAATGGTAAACTCAGGCGATACACCAACTTGCATGAAGGCTTCATCATCACGAAAGTGAACGATGAACCGATATCATCCGTAGAGCAGTTTAGAAAAGAATTGAAAAAGATCAGGTCCGGTGAGATTGTAATTTTTTCCGGGACATATCCTGACGATAAAGAAGAATTCTTATATTCGTTCCGTATGTAGAACTTAATGTTGTGAAAAATCAATGAGAAGACTATTTAAAAAAGGCGAACGTGTTCGCAGCAAAATTGATGGTAAAGTGGTAGAAGTATTGAAGTACTTAAAGTCAAATCTGGTAGAAGTAAAATGGTTTGACCTCGAGAAAAAAGAAATGCGAAAGAATCAGATAAAAGAAGATAAGCTATCGCGAGCAGCCTAGGCTTCGATAAACTCAGCCTGACAATCGGATTGATTTCTAATTTCTATTGGGCAGATTGCTGATAGGCAAAATGATCCATTAGAAATTAGAAATTTAAGAATCAGAAATTATTTCACACAACGAAATCCCGTGTGATTCATTCCGGTATCGAAAGAGGAGCCTTGCCTTCCGCTGGGTTTATAGTTTGAGCAATATTCATGACTGCATAAAAACGATCCTCCTTTTGAAACCCGCTTCACCGCATAGGGATCATTGGGATCAAACGTTTTTGCCGGGCCGCGTGGGTCAACAATAATGGCAGTGGGATTGCTTTTGCTAAAATCTTCTACAGCAAACCAATCCGTACAAAGTTCCCAAACATTGCCGGTCATATCATAAAGTCCATACCCATTCGGTGGATACGATTTTACCGGAGCAGCTCCAGCATACCCGTCATCTCCACTGTCGTTATACGGGAAGGCTCCCTGAAAATAATTTGCCAAATATTTTCCTTCTGGATTCAATTCATCTCCCCACGAAAAAGTTTTAAAATCCAATCCGCCACGCGCTGCAAATTCATACTCTGCTTCTGTTGGTAATCGCTTTCCTGCCCACTCGGCATAGGCTACTGCATCTTCGTAGGCAATTTGAACGACCGGATAATTTTCTTTTCCATCAATGGTGCTCCCGGGACCAAGCGGATGTTTCCAACTTGCGCCAACCACCCAGCTCCACCATTGAGAATAGTCATGTAGCGACACCGCAGCATTCGGAGGGGTAAACACAAGCGAACCAGGTTGAAGGTCTT
>JBGTGG010000041.1:0-2726 GCA_041746855.1 Cyclobacteriaceae bacterium
TGATACAAATGCTGAAATGACGTGGACACCGTATTCCAATGTGTCAGTGGGAGTATTGTCTATGGCGAAAGAAATTGGAGGTTTTCTTCGGTTGTATGGTGAAGGGGGCGTCTTATTTCTTTTTCCATCAGCTGAATTTTCTTCCGAGAATGTAAATGTTGGTGGATATGGTTTATTCGGATTCGAATTTTTTATGGATCCACATACGAATTATTTTATTGAGATCGGAGGCAGTGGATCAGGTGCGGTTGCTGATAAAATTCCGGGGAAACCGATTTATTCAAATGGTCTGCTGATCAATGTAGGATTTAGGTTTCAGTTTTAAAAATGAGGCTCTACCGAATCGCAATTTTTCGTCACAGCCTTCGTTAGAAATCCTTTTATCCAAAATCTTCTTCCTCCAAAATTTTATTCATATCATGGATCACTTTGTCAAGTTCTTCTGCCGATAGTTTGATCATGGAGATATACTCACGATGTTCAAGCGGTTCTGCGATTGCAAATAATTGAATGAGGCCTAAGATGCGTGCAATGGGCCCGCGTACATCGTGGGCATTCATCCGCGCATATTTCATTAATTTATCGTTGTGGATTTTTAGTTTCTTTGTTCTTTCCGCAACGGTGCATTCCAGGTTTTCATTGATCACCTGGATTTCTTCATACGCTTCCCGCAATTCTTCGGATTGTACCTGGATCTCTTCATTCTGTTCTTTGATGGTGAGATAGCTAGCCTTTAGTTCTTTGTTCAGGCTATTCAGTTCTTTATTTTTTCTTCTTTTAAGCCGATAGTTTCTGAGGATGAGGGTGAGTGCCAATAAGGAAAGCGCCAACCCTGCTGAGATCAGGATCAGATAAAGTTTTTGTTCAAGGTTTTTGTTTTGTGCGAGTTGAAGGTCTTTTTCTTTTTCCGTTACGTTATACTTTGCGCTCAGCTCCTGAATGAATTCAGTTTGACCTGCACGATAAAGGCTATCGTTTAATTCAGCGTACTTGATATAGCTACCCAATGCTTTTTCATACTGCCCCAATGCTTCATACGCCTGGTACTGCATAAATTCCAAATCAACATGTTGGCTTCCAAACCACGCTTTGCTAACGAATTCACGTGCACGTAAGGCGGTGTCCAATGCTTGCTGTGGTTTATTCAATGCAAGCAACAATTCTCCACTTGTAATTAGAAAGTTCACCATTTCTACTGTATCCTGTGTTTGGATAATCAGCGGTCTTAGCACAGTGAGGTAGTGTTTCGACTTTTCATAATCCCCTAATCGATACTGTAAAATACTAATGTTGTTTAGGTTGAAGATTTGTCCCTCAACATTGTTTAACGCTTGATTGATTTTGTAAGCTTTATCATACATGTTTAATGCTGCGCTGTAGTTGTTGCTATTTTTATAAGCAACACCCAGGTTATTCAGGATCAACGCCAGGAAGGATTTGTTATTGATTTTGGTTGCGTGCAACTCGGCCTTCAGAAAATATTCGATTGCCGCGGGCAGTTCCCCTTGCTTTTGCAAATTCCATCCAATGTTGTTATTGATTTTGGCCAGCAATTCATCGTCTTCTATCGTAGATAGTTTTTCGAGTGCCGCAAAGTATTTTTCTGTCGACTGTTTAATATCGTCAGCATAGTACCAGGCCGCTCCAATTTGATTGTAAGCATGTGCTTGTTTTGGGATGTCATCCCCGGCAACACGATAATATTGTTCATAATAGTGAATGGCATTTTGTGGGTTGGAACGGAGGGCACTTTTTCCAAGGGCATCCAACGTAGTAAGCAGTGTAGTTCGATCCCGGGCTGTATCCAGCACCATCAAAAGACTATCGGTTTGTCCATAGGCCGCAATGCTGAATAGCAGGAAGCTGGCAAGGACGAAATGCGCCTTTGTCACACGGTAGGGGATTGGTTTCAAAATAGAAAAAGGAATTGTTTTGGAGGCACCACTAGCATAGTAGATGTACACTTTTCAGTTTGCAAGTTAATAGTTTGGAGCCATATCCAGCGGCCTTTTTTGTATACTTATTTCAACAAGTGGTGGACTACGGTATTTGTTGCAGTAGAATTCTCTTCTCTTCAATTCAGTATTAAGGAGCCGTATTTAACTGAGCTTTGATCACTGCTGCAGAAATCGACAAAACAACCCATAAAATGATGCTTTACAATCCTGCCACCATTTTATTTAACAGTTCTTTTACTCGTGTTTTTAAGCGTTCAGGTTCTACTATTTGTGCGCAATCCCCAAACATAATGTACCAACGCGGAAAAGCATTTTCAATATCAAACGTCATAAATGTCATTTCTACTTTTTCTTTTTTTGGTGCTTCTGAAACAAGACCATAATACCGGGCTCCGCTTTTCATGTAGCGTACAATTGCTTTGTCTACTAAGATGCGGACTTTTATTTTATGCGTTTCTTCATGTTTGGTGCGATGGTCATCCAACGATCCATGTGCTAAAGTAAAAGGAATATTCGTTCGCTTTACACCAAGCATCCTGTCGGTGCGAAACTGGCGGTAATCTTTTCGGTGGTGGCAATAACCCAACACATACCAATAATTGTTTTCATGAAAAAGCCCGACTGGTTCAATATTTCGTTCCGATGGTTTTTCACTTTCCATCGAATGGTATTTTAGAAATACCTGTTTCTTTTCTGCGATGCTTTCAAATAGACTTTCCAGGGCATCCGGTATATCCTCGTTGAATAATGCTTGTGTAGAATTTACGA
>JBGTGG010000042.1:0-2490 GCA_041746855.1 Cyclobacteriaceae bacterium
CCCGATCAAAGTCCTGCTTTTTTTATTTCCCAACGAATGCGGTTGGAAGGCACCATGGTCTATGATCGCATTGAAGCAAAAATGAATATCCAGGATGTTCGTACCTGGGGCAGCACTTCCAACCTGGCAATCGACAAGAGTGGTTTACTGTCGGTGCACGAAGCCTGGCTCGGTCTGCAGCTCAGCAACAAAGTCAAACTTAAAATGGGGCGTCAGGAAATCAAGTACGATGAAGATCGCATCTTTGGAAACCTGGATTGGGCCATGCAAGCACGGAGGCACGATGCAGCACTTCTGATGTATTATGATTCGGCTAACAAAGCAATGTTGCATTTTGGTTTTGCCTTTAATCAGGAGCAAGAAAATTTAGCGGGAACAGTCTATACGTTGGCGAATAACTACAAAACATTTCAATACGGATATTTCCTCAAACCCTTTGGAAATTTATCATTGTCGTTTTTATTTCTGAATAATGGAGTTGAATATACAATACCGGACACCAACCCTGTAGAATACAAAACTGTTTTTAGTCAAACGTTTGGGCCCCGTATTGTCTATAAAAATCCCGCTAAAAAATTATCGTGGAACACCACTTTCTATTTACAAACCGGAAAGAACAATCTCAATCAATCACTTTTTGCATACGATTGGTTAGCGGAAGTTACTGTTCAACTCGTACCAACATTTTCATTGACTGCTGGTTTTGAGTTGTTGTCCGGCACAAGCCAACTCTCGAATGATCCTGAAAAAAGCAAATCGTTCAATCCTTTTTATGGAACCAACCACCGCTTCAATGGCTACATGGACTATTTCTATGTCGGAAATCATGTTAACTCTGTCGGCCTTCATGATTTTTATCTAAAAGGATTAATCAAAAAGGAAAAAATTTTCGTTGGAGTAGACCTCCATCTGTTTAATGCAGCAGCAGATATTATTGATGCTGAAAATATAAACGAAACAGCAGAAAGAAATCTGGGAACGGAGGTGGATATTACTGTGTGTTATAATTTTTGGAAATCGGTTTCCCTGCAAGGAGGATATTCCCAAATGTTTGCAACTACTAATATGGAGTCCCTGAAAAATGTTCCGAATGGAAGCCAACAGGTTAACAACTGGGCATATTTAATGGTGATCTTCAGGCCCGGCAATGATTGGCCGAGGACAGGCTTGAAATTGTAGCAAAGGATAAAGCCAGTGTTTGCTCTAAATATTGTTTAGCGGATGTGCGGCAGCACAGTTGTTACACTACAACATTCACACATCGAAATACACCAGTTAGATTACTTAAAGAAGTACCTTACACCAATAGTAATCATTCATTTGTGTAAAACATTCCACATCATTAAACCAAATACTTCATTTGATTTTTAAGAAACTTGCCCTAACTTTAACCCTACGTCCGTAGTTCGATTGACTTGTGGGCTTGTACATTAGCAATATGAATTTTATAGCATGAAAAAATTTATAAAGACCTCCCTCTCACTCTTCGTTTTTGGCTCACTACTCGTCTTTCAAAATTGCAAAGACAAAGACAAACCGGAAGAACCGCCCATTGCAAAATTTACATTCACCTCCGACAATGGTTTTGAAGCACCTTCAACGATTACCTTTGTCAATACCTCAACCAATGCAACCGCTTTTGAATGGGATTTCGGTGACGGTACGGCAACTGTCACTACCGAAAACCCGGTGCATGTTTTTGAAAATACAGGAAGCTATACCGTAACGTTAACAGCAAAGAAGGGATCCAAAACCAATTCGTCAACGACTACGATTACTATCGTTGATCCCACACCCGTTGCATCGTTCACGTATGTATCAAACAACAATTTCACAACACCTTCGGAAATTACATTCACCAACACGTCAACGAATGGAGAATCGTACGAGTGGGACTTTGGTGACGGCAGTGATCCCGTAACTGTTGAGAATCCGGTACATACCTTTGCTGCCACCGGGGATTATACCGTTACCTTAACTGCAACAAATGGAACCAAAACCGATGCGGAAACTGCTTCTATTTCTATTACCCCCGCTGAGCCTACAGCCGACTTTACGTTTGTTTCGAATAACGATTTTCACATGCCATCGCAAATAACGTTTACCAACACCTCTACCTCCGCGATGTCGTATGTGTGGGACTTTGGTGATGGCAGCGCAACTTCAACAGCAGAAAACCCCGTGCATACCTATACCGCTATCGGAAGTTATACCGTTACGCTCACTGCCACCAACGAAACGCTAAGCGATGAAAAAACTGCCACCATAGAAATCAAGCAGTTTAATCCTGTAGCAGACTTCACACATGCTTCCAACAATGGGTACCACACCCCATCCATTATTACGTTTACCAATACTTCCCAACATGCAGACACCTACCTGTGGGATTTTGGTGATGGCTCCACTTCTACTGCGCAAAGTCCTTCCAAAACCTATAATACTACCGGTTCGTACACTGTGAAGTTGACGGCCACGAGCGGCTCGCTGAGC
>JBGTGG010000043.1:0-20800 GCA_041746855.1 Cyclobacteriaceae bacterium
CGTGCCACCTCTCCAACTTCTTCTGTCAGGATAGCGGTATTGGTAAGTTCATTGAAATAGCGAACACCGGTAGTGTTGATCCATTGATCGACCTGGGTTTGGGCTTCTTTTATCGTCATAATAGTCTTGAGTCTTGAGTCCTTAGTCTTGAGGTTAAATACTAATTACTCAAGACTAAGGACTCTGTACTAGTTTTCAAGTTCTTCGAAAGCAATATCCATCACTTCAAATTTTTGCCAGCCGACAAAATCAAAATGCCACCATTCCGAGCTGTTCACTTTGAATCCGTGCTTTTCCATTACGCGAATGATGAGGTCGCGATTCTTCTTAATGATAGGATCTTTAACAGGTGTTGATGGCCATGCAGCTTTTTGAAAAGAATCATATTCGGTTGGCATTTCTAATTCCGCTCCTGTTTTTAAATCAATGAGTGTCATGTCAATAGCACAACCCCGGTTGTGGCGTGAACCTTTATAGGGAGAAGCCACATAGGTGGTATCACGATACACCTCGTAAAATTTCACAGTTGCTGCATACGGTCGGTATGCGTCAAATACTTTTATGCTAATGCCTTGTTTATTAAATTCCTCTTGTGCTTTTTTTAAAGCTGTTGCAACCGGCTTGCGCGCATATGCTTTTGGTGAATTGTAAATAACTTCTCCTGTAAAATTATTAGCAGTAGCATACCGGATATCCAATACAATCCCCGGAATAAAGGATTCTAAATCTACTAATTCCTTTTCAGGATTTGATTTAATGGATTGCTGATAGCCTTCTAAAGTAGTAGGCGTTAATCCATATTTATATTGCGCTGTCGCAAAAGTTGTTGCTACTAAAAGCAGGAGTAAAGAAATTAAGTACCGCATACTACACTTTGTTTTTTGTATCCATTACAATTGTTACCGGACCATCATTGATCAGTGCCACTTTCATATCTGCTCCGAATTCACCCGTTCCTACACCTTTTTCAAAAACACCTTCAAGAACAGAGACAAAATTTTCATAAAGCGGTATCGCAATATCCGGTTTTGATGCCCTTATATAAGAAGGACGGTTTCCTTTTTTTGTACTAGCATGTAATGTAAACTGGCTCACCACGATTATCTCTCCGTTCACCTCTTTCACACTTTTATTCATAACCCCCGCTTCATCATTGAAAATACGCAGGTTGACAATTTTATTACACAACCATTCTATATCTTCCTTTCCATCGGCATCTTCAATCCCCACTAAAATCAATAGACCATTTCCTATACTGGATTTAATTTTCTGATCAATGGTTACGGATGCTTCGGAAACACGTTGAATGACGGCAATCATTTAAAAATTCTGAATAACATTTGACTGATGAATAAACTTTCCTGGAACTTTCTCATGGGAGAAATGAATCATCGCACGTGCTACTTTTATAGATTCTATTGCTTGATATTTTTTAGGAAGCAAGAAGCCCAAAAGCTTATAAGCCGTTTTTGCGGACTCTTCCCCTCCACGATTCTCGGTTCGATCACCCAACAACAAGGATGGCTGAAAAATATGAAAGCGATCAAATCCAATATCATCAATTGCTTTTTCGATTTCTCCTTTTACACGATTATAAAAAATGAATGAATCCGCATTCGCACCAAGCGAAGAAACCAATGCAAAACTTTTAGCGCCATTCGCATAGGTAAGTTTTGCTAGTGCCAATGGATAGTCATAATCAACGGCACGAAAAGCTTCTTTAGAGCCTGCTGCTTTCATCGTAGTTCCCAAACAACAATACACTTCATCAGCAACGAGTTGATCTTTGTGTTCATGCAATGTGGCCAAATCGGCAATTATATTTTTAAGTTTTGAATGTTGAATGCCGATCGGCTTCCGCGAAATGGCGATCACAGTTTCATAAGATGAGTCCTCCAACAGCAAACGGACGAGCTGCTTGCCAATTAAACCTGTTGAACCTGCAACGAGCGCTGTTTTCATTTTTTCTGTAATATGAAGCTTTGTTCCCACAGAATAAACTTGTCAATCTCATCGCTTACCCGATTTATAACCCAAAGTAAAATACCCAAATCATCCGTAAGTCCGGTCACGGGAATAAAATCAGGAATAAAATCGATGGGATCAATAAAGTATAAAATTGCACCCACAATCAACAGCATTGTTTTCCAGGGAACATTACGATAATGTCCTTGCGCATAGGCCTTCGTCATGCGCCCTAAAACAAACGACCTTTCTTTCACAAAACCTTGTGTTTCCTTCCACCCTACTGCGTTGGCCTTTATTCCAAGCTGTGCAATCAACGACAACAAACGACCATTCTTACCTAAAAGGCCGGTAGCTTTCTCAAGTGCTCTATTAAAAAATCTATTGTTCATTCCCTATCTATTCCAACATCCAGTATCTAATATCTAGTATCCAGTATCCAGTATCCAGTATCTAGAACGTACGCTGAATTTCCTTTTTTAGTTCAATCAGTGCATGATTAAGCGGGTCAATGGCTTTTCCCATGTACACCTCAAAAATCTTTTTGGCCAAATCCAAACTCGTGGAATCCATTCCCGTCTCGGAAGCAGCATCATTGATACACACGACTAAATCTTCCTTTGCATTCTTGATAAGATCCCAGACCTCCTCCGACATGTATACTTGTTGCGAAACATTGTGATTGTATTCGTTCCGGATTTCACTCAACAACATTTGATGGAAATCGCGAGCTGGCATTTGTGCTGTGTTTAACCGCACCAATAAATTTTGTGGTGTAACACGCTCCAAAAAAAGCGCCATCCGCTCGTATGCTTGCAACCGGTTCGGCAATACCGTTTCAATACTGCGCGCACGAACTTCCAATCTTTTCATTTCAATTTCCTTGTTGATAAAAGACCGAACCATCAAAAAAACCGCATAGAGTACGATTGAGGCGGGAACAAGTATTTTAATAAATTCGATTACTGCATCCATAGAGAAATAAGATCAATTGTGATGGAAATTTAGATAATTTTGCAAGACTAAACGACACTCGGTGTAAGATGTTTGATAAAATTCAACCCGTTACCATTTCCGAAAAAGCGGTACTCGAAATCCGGAAAATAATGGATACGAAAAATATCCCTTCCGATTACGGTTTGCGCGTAGGGATCCGTGGTGGTGGTTGTGGTGGTGCCGCCATGATGATTGGCTTCGACAAGAAAAAAGATTCTGACATTGAATATCTGATCAATGACATTCCGGTCTATGTCGATAAAAAGCATACGATGTATGTGATCGGAAAAGAAGTTGATTTCTATGAAGGTGCAGATGCCCGCGGGTTTACGTTTGTGGATACGAAAAAGTGATACCGCAAAGGCGCGAAGACGCAAAGCTTGTTTTTAATTTTTTTTGATTTGAAGGTCCATATTAAAGATTTCTAATTAGAAGATACTGGAAGGCATACTCACTAAAGATAACTCTTAGCGTCTTCGCGCCTTTGCGGTTAATCTTTTAGTTAACGGCTCTTACTAACTTTTACAGAAGCCCGTTCACATTTACCCCCGATAGGTGGATTGAGTTTTGAAATCTTCAGTTCAACAAACAAGACCGCAGGTAATTCACGAAACACATCTTCAACAATTTTTTCCGCTACTGTTTCCAACAACTTAGAGGGTTGCTCCATCTCGTCTTTTACAATACGATACAGGATTTCATAGTCAACGGTTCCGTGAATATCATCTTGCCGGGCGCCAGCAGAAAAATCCGTATCCACGTGGATGTCTACTTCGAACTTATTTCCAGATTCACGTTCATGGGCATACACCCCGTGGAAGGCATGAAACTCCAGGCCTTCAAGCGATACCCTTCCGGTCATCCAATTTCATCAAAAAAAGATTTAACAACTTTTTTCTCGGAAACCTGAACTTCAAATTCGCGATGGGCGATTACGTGTGTAGGTTCTTTTTCTTCGACAGGTTCATGGGGCTTTACTTCCATAGTAGGTGTGGCCTCTTCTTCCGGTTTGTTGTATTCCACATTTGGAAAGATGGTCTTCCTGACTTCATGTTTTGCAACATTTAAGTGCGCGTCTGCATTAAATTCCTTAGCTGCAAGTTTTGCACGATCAACTTTTTCCATCACCTCAGAGGCCATTCTCTTCAACTCAGACAACATTTCATCACGCGTAGTTTCAAGTCGTTTGTAATTATCCACAAGTGATTTCAACCGGTCTTCCATTTCAGCAAGAATGTGGCGTGCACGTGCTTCCGATTCTTCAATCGTATTCCGTGCTTTTATCTTCGCCTCGCTGATCATGCCATCCGCTTTAAACTGCGACTCTTTCAAATGAAGAGTAGCTGTCTGGCGAGCCTGCTCGATTATATTCGCACCGGTGTCTTCGGCTGTCTTTAGTGTTTTATAAAGTGAGCTTTCAACCTCGCGAAGTTTGGCAACCTCACGTTCAGAGGCATCCATCTTAATTCGGAGTTCCTTATTTTCATCTTGTATCCGCTCCCATTCCTGTGAGAGCGTTAAAAGAAAAGCATTTACTTCTTCTGTATCATAGCCTCGAAAATGTTTCTCGAAACTTTTTTGTCGGATTTCAAGAGGTGTTACACGCATTGTTTCTAAAGTTTAAAAAATGATATTCCAAATTGATATCGTTCGATCATCGCTGGCACTCACCAGTTGATCACTAAAATTGGTCCAAAGTAGTTTGTTCACGGAAGTTCCATGGCCGGCATGCCTGGATTTGTCGATTACTTTTAAAAGTTGAAATCTTTCCGCATCCCAAACCTTTATGGACTTATCCATGCTACAAGTTACAAAATGTTTGCCATCCGGGCTAAAATCAAGGTGATTAATAGCATACATATGCGCCACAACCTCAGTTTGTTGCGCATATCGGGCGCCTACATTCCAGGCTTTCAGGCGTGCATCGCGCGAGGTACTCAACAAGAATTTATAATCGGGGGAATACCGTACCGAGAATACCGAATTATCGTGGGCATTCCATTCGTATTTCAATTCCAGTGTTTCAATATCAAAAACACGAATCCAGTTGTCGCTATACCCAACTGCCAGTTCCATTCTTCCAGGATTCACCGCCAGTGTTCGTGCGCTTTTATCCGATCGTTTTGTTGAGTTGACAATGCTGAGCCGTTCGTTGTTGATTGCATAGACTGTACCATCGGCAGTGGCCACAAAAATGAAATCCAAAAAAGAAGTAATATCAAATATGGCAGCCGTGGTGAATTTCAGCGAACCTGTTTCGACCTTGTTCTTCCAATCGATAACATGAATGCCTTCATAGTTATGGCCAATAATCAGCTGATGAGTTTCGGGATGATGATGAAGTGCGTAAACCGAATTTTGAAGTTTAGCAACAAGTTTTCCTTCTGTGGGATTATTCAAATCCCATAAAACAACCATACCGTCACCCGCACCGGAGAAAAACTTGCCGGGCACATCCGCAGCTTGCAGTGTATATACACAGTCGTTATGTCCTAAAAGTGTATGTAGCTTTGTGACTTGTGGAGTTGCCATAGTACCTTAACCAAGCGAATGTGCACGTATTGCACAACTATTGAAAAATTTTAGCAAAATTGGAACATTAACAACGATTTAACCAATGCCAGTTGAAAAAATAGTACGTGATACAAACCGATCGTGGGGATTGTGGTTAATCCAAGAAGATGAAAAAGCACTTCAGGAACAACTTGGAAATCTTTATCCGGTTCCGGATACATTCACACACCTGAACAAACGATTGGAATGGCTGGCGGGAAGATTGTTGATCCGTGAACTTTTGCAATCAATGGATCTTCAATTCAATGGCATTGTCAAGGATGAATACGGAAAACCCTTTCTGAAAAATCTACCGCATCATATTTCACTCAGTCATTCGTACCCCTATGTGGCTGCGGTTATCGATTCGGAAAAAACGGTGGGAATTGACCTGGAACAACCAAAGGAAAAACTATTGCGGATCGCGCCACGCATATTGGCCAAGGACGAACTGGCTGATGCCGGAGACAACCTGACCAAGCATTGTGTGTATTGGTGCGCCAAAGAGGCATTGATCAAAGTGTATGGTAAAAAAGACTTGATCTTTGCAGAAAACTTAATAATAAGCCCTTTCCAGCTCAAAAAGGAGGGAAATATTACTGGCAGAATAATTGTCATGAACACGGAGACAACCATACCTTTGAGGTACAAAATATTCAAGGATTTTGTTGTTGTGTTTAACCAATAAAGAAAATGAGAAACCTAATCATCGTATTGTTTACCGTTTTAGCGTTTAATGTATCGGCACAGGTAACGGATTTCACCTTGACGAATGTCATGAATGGAAAAACGGTTTCGTTGGCCGACTATAAAAACAGCAAAGGTGTGGTGGTAATTTTTGTTGGGCAGTCTTGTCCGTACGATAGTTATTATACCGGGAGGATCAATGCGTTGATCAATGCATACAATTCAAAAACACCCGTGTTGCTGATCAATGCACATCCGAAAGAAACGACCGAGCAAATGAGCACATACGGGAAGGCCCAAAATTTTTCCGTTCCGTATTTGGCCGATAAAGATCAACTTGCGATGGCAAGTTTGGGTGCTGAAAAAAGTCCGAGTGCTTTCGTGCTAAAAAACGAAGGCGGAAAATGGAATATTTTTTACGAAGGTGCTATTGATGACAATCCGCAAGTAGAAGCACAGGTGAAAGAGCAGCATTTAAAAAATGCAATTGAAGCAATGTTGAATGGAAGTGCGATTGCAGAAAAAGAAGTTCGTCCGGTGGGGTGTGCGATAAGGGGGAAGTAGTAGCCAGGAGTGGAGTGTAAATGGAATTACACAGGGCTACGTACAGAATCAAATAAGTGAATGCAAATAATTTGCCGAGTTTATTAATCCCCTATTCCGCAATATATCCAACACCTCATACTCATCAAGGCTTGGATTCGTTCGGTGCGCAACCATTGTCATAAATGCTTCTTTTGCCAATTTTGGATTCAAGTCAACCGTATCGGTAATAAAATCATCTACACTTTTAGCACACAAACCAAATTTTGATAAATAATCGTCATCAAAATCTTTCAAATTGTTTGTGACAATAAGATTTGCATCGGATTTAATTGCAGCTGCTAACACATGGCAATCCTTTTGATCTGGTAGGGATAATGTCTTAATAAGTTCTTCGTAGTTATTAACCATAGCATCTGGAAAAGCTGCATTTATTCGCTCAATTTGCTTCTTTGCCTTTTCATCTGACATCCCCTTTTCAATCATCACTTTTAACAATTCATCAAATATAGTCTGACTCCACTTTGGTCGATACAAATCAAAATGAGCAAACCAAAGTAACAAATCCCGAATATCAATGGGGTAGATTACGCATGTATCAAGAACACAAGTAAAACGGGTACTATGAATCATACATATTATGCTCTTCGTCTTGCTTCATCATTTCAATTAATAATTTCTTTTGTGAAGCCTTCATGGCTTTTTTATATTTCTGTAAGTCTTCAAATTTCACCCTTCTATGTCTACCAACATTTGTAAAGGGTATTATTCCCTCTTCGAGTAATTTAACCAAATGAGGTCTTGAACAACCCAGAAAATCTGCTGCGGATTGAGTCGTAACTTCCATCGCTAACGGCACTATTGATATTGGTTTTCCTTGAGCTGTTACCTGTAAGATTTTAGATAAAAGTCGTAAGGCATGTATCGGTATCTTTATGCGTTCTCCTGTTTCATCAATTTCTATCTCAGGATTTTTAGATGAAAGCTGCTTAAGTACAGCATCTAATGCATTATACGATTCCAATGCAACTTGTTGTTCTTCCTTTGAAGGTTTTTTTATATCATCGATTGAATTCATAACTGATTAAGGTTTACTTAAAACTAAGTAAATAAACGAAATAAACGAAAATTTAGTTCTAAGGTACTTTTTATATTAGATGTCAATTAATTAATAATCAAATACTTAAAAAAGTAAATTATTCGAAATAAACGAAAATTACCGTTTTATAGAATCGTAAAATTGATCAAACCCCCAACTCACTAATATCCGCGATAATCAACAACAGCTCTTTTACCTCCTCGGCTTTTGCATGATCTCCAATTTTATCGAAGGCGGTAATCAGGTTTCTGAAAACCCTGCGGATAATTTCAAGGTTGGAGCACGGTTCAAAGAAAGATTTTTGGGGGTTAAGGTGGAGCTCGCCAACGTAGTTCTCAATATCCTGTCGCGAAAAAATCAACCCACGGTTGAACGTGTTGATATAAAACGGGGTTTGCTTTTCGTCTTTGTAAATCAGGATGAAAAGGTTGGGAAGGTTTACACCATATACCGGAAGCTTAAGCTTCTGCGCTACCAGCATATAAATCACACCCAGCGAAATCGGATTCCCTTTTTTCGTTTCCAACACAACATTGATCAACGAATTACCAGGTGAATGAAAATTCTTGGTGTTGGCGCCAAACTTCAGTTTGTTAAAAAATACGCTGTTAATTAATTTGATCTGATCAAACTGAAACAAGTCGGGCTTAAACTCCAGCCACGTTTCATAATAAATCTGCTCGAGGTCTTGCCGCAATTTCAACAATTCCAAATCCGGATATTGATAGGTGGCCGCCAACCACATCCCTGTTAACAGGTCGTGGTCTTTTGTATTGTACCATTCTGTTAAGCGCTCTTTCAACAATTGGTATTGCAGCGTGTGCACCAACTCTTCTATGCGATATTGAACCAACGGATTAAAACTGGATTCCCACTCTACTTCTAGTATTGGAATAATGCCGGTACCCAACGAGAGGATTTTTTGTTCTACATGCGTGATGATCTGTTCATCTTCATCATCGAGCAGGGAGACCAGCGCTTTGATTTCACTATTGTTCATCAGGTTTGAATTACGCCAACATTAAATTTTTCAACCGGTGCATGGTTTGCAGCTTCAATCCCCATCGAAATTGCTTTACGTGTTTCCATCGGACTGATAATTCCGTCTACCCACAACCGTGCTGCCGCGTAATACGGACTTAACTGTTCGTTGTAACGATCCGTAATTTCTTTTAACAATTCCACTTCGTCTTCCGCACTGAGCGTTTTACCTTGCGCCTTTAACGTTTGTACTTTTATTTGCAATAATGTTTGGGCCGCGGAGTTCCCCGACATCACAGCAATTTGCGCTGTCGGCCAGGCGAATATTAAGCGGGGATCGTACGCTTTTCCACACATCGCATAATTACCCGCACCATAGCTGTTGCCAATAATGATTGTAAACTTCGGGACCGTTGAGTTGGCCATCGTGTTTACCATCTTCGCGCCATCTTTAATGATGCCACCATGTTCGGCCTGGCTGCCAACCATAAAACCACTTACATCCTGAATAAACAGCAACGGGATTTTACGTTGGTTGCAATTCATAATAAACCGTGCTGCCTTATCGGCTGAATCGGAATAAATAACGCCACCCATCCGCATCTCACCTTTCTTGGTCTTTACAATCTTGCGTTGATTGGCAATGATACCAATGGCCCAGCCATCAATACGTGCCGTTCCACAAATTAATGTTTTGCCATAGAGTGCTTTGTACTCATCAAATTCAGAATTGTCGATAAGGCGTTTAATGATATCTAATGTATCATAAGGCTTCGCGCGATCTACCGGAAGTATGCCGAGAATTTCTTCAGGCTTCAATGTTGGAGGTGCCGCTTTAGCACGATCAAAACCAGCAACCTCTGCTGATCCAAATTTATCAAACAACGAACGGATGTAATCGAGACATGCTTCATCGTTTGGAAACTTATTATCAGTTACACCAGAGATTTCGCAATGTGTTGTTGCTCCTCCTAGTGTTTCATTATCGATGATTTCGCCAACAGCGGCTTTAACTAAATAGGATCCAGCAAGAAATATCGATCCGGTTTTATCCACGATCATGGCCTCATCTGACATGATTGGCAAATATGCTCCACCCGCCACGCAACTTCCCATAATGGCCGCAATTTGAATAATGCCCATGGATGACATCTTTGCGTTGTTCCGAAACTGTCGTCCAAAATGTTCTTTGTCGGGAAAAATTTCGTCTTGCATCGGTAGGAAAACACCCGCACTATCTACGAGGTAAACAACGGGCAAGCGATTCTCCATCGCAATCTCCTGTGCGCGTAAATTTTTCTTGGCGGTAATTGGAAACCAGGCTCCGGCTTTTACCGTGGCATCGTTTGCCACTATCATGCATTGCCGTCCTTTGATATAGCCAATACCCGTTACCACGCCACCGGATGGGCAGCCACCATGTTCGGCATACATGCCCTCCCCAACAAAGAGGCCTATTTCTAAAAACCCTGAATTTTTATCGGTGAGATATGCGATTCGTTCGCGGGCGGTTAACTTTCCTTTTTGATGTTGGGATTCGATTTTCTTTTCTCCGCCACCCAACTTTGTTTTCTTTTCCTTCGATTCGAGACGAAAGATCAGTTGCTTAATTTGATCTTCATTCTTATTGAACGCTAAATCTTTTTTCACCTCCACTAGCTGCGGTCTTAGTTATCTTTCTTTTGCTTTTCAAGATCTCTTTCAATCTTCTTCCTGCTTTGGCCTAATGGACCAAAAAAATGTTTTGGATTTGAATTAAGATGATTGGCCAATGAATCCATGCTTAGCAATAGTGCATTCAAATTATTATACAATTCATCATCGTTCATCAACTTGCCCGCTGTGTTGTCTTTCGAATTCAGCTTGCCCAGTGTTTCATTCAACCTGGCAAGTGTACCCTGTACTTTCTTTAGTGTACCGTTAATTTCAATTTGTTTTAACGAATCAGACAACACTTTAAAATTGGCGAGTGTTGGTTCCAACTGATCTAGTTTGCCATTTAGGTTTCTGGTTACTCCCCCAATTTCATCCGTTACTTCACTTAATTTTCCATTTATATTTCTGAGCATACCCTTTATTTGAATGGGGGTTCCTTGAAAATCGAGTAAGATGGTATCAAGCTTGCCCGTATTGCTGGCCAGGTTATCTAAAACAATATTGAGTTTACGTAAGGTGGATTGCAAATTAGCGGCCACCGGTACTGCGTTTTCCGCCAATAAATCGGCAATCCCCTTATCTAATTGCGCATTAATGGTATCTCCGGGTGGAAGTGGATCAATAATTACCCCGATATCCAACAACAAGTACTTTGTCCCTAACAAATCCCCACTTAGGATAACCGTAGATTTTCGATCGATTTTTACCTCCGATGAAATTTCAAGTTCAACCAATACTTTGTTTCGTTTGTTTTGTAGAATCCGGATGTCACTCACTCGCCCAACAGCCAGGCCACTTAAAAATATTTGATTGGAAGGTGTGAGTTTATCGACATTGTCAAATACTGCGTAGTACTTATGGTGTGAGGAAAAGAAATCGACCCCTTTCAAAAAATTAAAACCAAAGTACAACAGCACGATGCCGGTTACCATAAAAATCCCAACCTTTACTTCTTTAGAAAACCTCATGAATTTTGATTTTTTTGAGTATTGTACCGCAGAATACCCGAATGCAATTTAATCTTATCGCTGGTAAACATAAAAAGGCTTTTAATAATAACCGTATTAAGATAAATAGATTCTATCAATTAATAGATTCCACTTCCTGCTTGTACTCTTTAAAAGCCCGGTATATTGCGGAAGCAATATAGTCTTGAACTTTTTCGTCATTCAGTTCTTTTTCCTCTTTTTCATTAGAAATATAGCCGATTTCAACCAAAACACTAGGCATGGCGGTCTTATAAAGAACGATAAAGCCAGCCTGTTTTACGCCTCTGCTCTTTCTTCCTGCCCGGGTGCCAAACTGGTTTTCAATTTTACTCGCCAACGAAAGGCTTGCCTCCAGGTGGGCAGATTGTTCCAAGCTAAATAAAATATAAGACTCTGGTGAAGTGGGGTCAAATCCCGCATATTTTTCCTGATAGTTTTCTTCCACCAATATGACTGAGTTCTCCCGCTTGGCGACTTCAAAATTGGCGTCACTAACATGAAGACCCATTACATACGTTTCCGTACCATAAATTTGGTTGCGCCTTTCTCGCGATACATTGGTGGGCAAGGAGTTGGCGTGTATACTGATAAAAGCATCTGCATGGATATCATTTGCAATTTTGGCCCGTTCATCTAATCCTATAAATACATCTGTTTTACGGGTATAGACGACTTTCACATCCGGTATATTCTCCTCGATAAACGCACCTACTTTGAGTGCCACCTTGAGGGTAATATCTTTTTCCTTAGTGGTTTTGCTCATAGTGCCCGGGTGTTTGCCTCCATGGCCGGCATCAATAACCACCACTTTCACCCGATGATCATTTTTTTGGGGGAATGCAGCGAAGTTTAGCAGGGTTATTGCTAACGAGAAAACATAAAATTTGATATTCATCACAGCACGCTAAATGTTAAAAGTATTTGGAATAACTTTACGCAAATGTGTGAATTTTTCACTAGAAGCTAAAAAACAAGGATTCAATTCCATATTTGTGCGGTTATCTTTCATTTTTCTAAGCCTATTTCTCTTTGTTTCATTGGGGACACACGCACAGGAACGACTTTCAACGCCTAAGGATGTCCTTCCGGTTGCCACCGATACCATCCCTGTAGCCAACCCGCTGGCGCAAGATACCATTCCAAAAGACAGTGTTGCCCTTCCACAAAAAAAGAGTGACATCGAAACCACAATCAATTATTCGGCCAGAGACTCGATCTTCACCAGTATTGACGGAAAACAAATTACGCTTTACGGAAACGCTAAAATTATTTACGGGGAAATTGAATTGGATGCGGAAGAAATTGTAATTGATTACGCTAAAAATACACTTACAGCCCACGGTGTTCGCGATTCTCTGGGGCAACGCATTGGGTACCCTATTTTTAAGAATGGGCAAGAGGTGTACGAAACAAAGGATATAATCTACAATTTTAAAACCGGGCGTGCGCGAATCACAGAAGTAGTAACCACCCAAGGAGAGGGGTTTATCCATGGTGAAACTGTTTTCAAAAATGAAAAAGACGAAATCTTTAGCATTCGCAACACCTACACTACCTGTAATCTTGAACACCCACATTTCCGGATACGCTCCACAAAAACAAAAGCAATACCCAACGACAAAATTGTTTCGGGTCCTTTTTATTTTGAACTGAATGACATCCCCCTTCCCTTAGGGTTTGCCTTCGGTATGTTCCCCATGCCCCGAAAAAGCAAGTCAGGAATTCTGTTCCCATCCTTTGGGGAAGAAAGAAGGCGCGGGTTTAACATTCGCGGGGGAGGATACTTCTTTGACTTTAGTGAATATGTAAAACTTGCGCTTACCGCTGATGTGTACTCAAAAGGAGCGTATGCTTTCTACGCCAACTCCAATTACTCAAAACGCTACAAATATACCGGAGGGTTTAATTTGAGCTTTTCAAAAAACAACAACAGCGACCAAATAGAAAACACAACCTATACCAATGATTATCGGATTGCCTGGACCCACACCCCGCAAACAAAAGGCACTGGCCGTTTTTCAGCATCTGTAAATGCCGCAACAAGTACGTTTAACCAAAACAACAATTTGATCTATGGCTACACCGATCAAACCAACTCCAGTAATTTTAATAACATCACCGCAAAATTGAGCTCCAATGTTTCGTACAGCAAACGCTTTACAGGAACTCCTTTCAACATTGGGTTAAACATGACACACAACCAGGATTTAACAACTGGACAAGTGGATCTTTCCCTTCCAAAAGTCAGCGTGAACATGATCAACATTTATCCTTTCCAACGCAGGGATGGTCAACCTACCGCTCTCGATAATTTTTCCATCGGCTACAAAATGGATGGTTCCAACCAGATTACCAACAACCTTGGACGCATTCCTTCCAATGCACCGAGGGACAGCATTGCCGATTTCTCACTCGATAATTTCGGCACCTTCTTTAAAAACGGGAGGAAAGGGATCCGTCATAATATACCACTCTCTTACTCCACCAAGTTCCTGAAATTTTTTACACTTTCACCTTCCTTCGCATATGAAGAAAAATGGTATTTCGAAAAGCTGGATTGGAGATATACAACTGTTAATGGCAAGCAAACCCTGGTGGCCGATACGATTCAGGGATTCAATCGAATTGCCAACTATAATGTAAGTGCCTCGCTCAATACGAGGATATACGGAATGTATTACTTAAAGAAGGGCAATATCCAGGCGATCCGCCATATTATGAACCCAAATATTTCTTTTGGTGTGACGCCCGATTTCACCAAAAACGAAAACTATTTTCAGGAATTCCAGGATACCGTTAGAACATTTTATAGAGCACGACATCAAGGATTTGTCTACGGCCCTTCCACAACCGGAAAGAGTGGAGCGATCGGGTTTAGTCTTGGCAACAACTTAGAGGCAAAAATAAAATCAGAAAAAGATACCGTTGCAAGAAAGGTAATGCTGATCAACAACTTGTCGATAAGCTCCAGTTACAATATCGTTGCCGACTCTTTTAACCTGGCCCCGCTTAGTATTTCAGCCAATACAAATATTAAGAATGGATTAGTGAATGTAAACCTTTCAGCCTCATTAGATCCATATACATATCTCACCTCGGTAGGGGAAGACGGAACTTCAACAGAAAGAAGGATCAATTCATTGGCATGGAAAGGAGGAAGTCCAGGAAGGATTACGACCGCCACAATGGCAATGGGAACAAACCTTAACCCGAAAGGAAGAGATACAGATCAGGAAAGTAGGGAGAAAATTTCACAATCAAATTTACCCGAACAAGACAAACAATTTTTATTGAACAACCCTGATGCGTATGTTGATTTTGAAATCCCCTGGAACCTGCGTGTCAATTATAGCCTTAGTTATTCGCACCCACTAAACCAAGATCCAAGGATCACACAGTCGCTTCAAATGTCGGGGGATATGTCGCTTTCTGAAAAATGGAAAGTGACCTTCAATACAGGCTATCATTTTGAAAGCAAAGAAATCACACAAACCGATATAGGAATAAGTCGTGATTTGCATTGTTGGACGATGCGCGTCAATTGGGTTCCTTTCGGTAGGTTCCAATCGTTAAATTTTACCATTGCGGTAAAATCCTCGTTGCTTCAGGATTTAAAATTTGAACGAAGAAAGCCTTTCTTCGACAACCTATAATTTTGGAGGCTAAAGGGAATTTAACCAACCTTCCACTTCTTCCAGTGTTGGGTTTTTCACATCTTCCAATTTCATTTTTTTGCGGGTTCCACAAACATCATTGAAAAGTTTAGTGGCTTTCGCTTCTTTCAATTGTTCTTTGGTGGTGATCCCTAACTTTTGAAAAACAGGAATTAAGTCTTCACGGATTCCCAATGCAGCATAATCCAACACCGCAACATTTCGCTTTTCAGGTTTCATCTGTGGGAAGAATAATACATCCTGAATGGATGGCGAGTTGGTCATGATCATTGAAAGACGATCAATTCCAATGCCTAGGCCGGCTGTTGGCGGCATACCAAATTCAAGTGCCCGTAAGAAGTCTTCATCTAACGTCATGGCTTCTTCATCACCACGTTTGCCTAGTTCAAGTTGTTCTTCAAAACGCTTGCGTTGATCGATTGGATCGTTTAATTCAGAGAATGCATTACAAATTTCCTTGCCATTACAAATGGCTTCAAAACGTTCCACTAATCCTTCTTTGCTGCGATGCTTTTTGGCAAGCGGTGACATCTCCACCGGATAGTCGGTAATAAATGTAGGTTGGATTAATTTTCCCTCACACTTCTCACCAAAAATTTCATCGATCAATTTTCCCTTTCCCATCGAGTCGTCAACACCCACTTTTAAATCGCGGCATGTTTGGCGAAGTGCGGCTTCATCCATTTCAGAAATATCAATACCGGTAAAATGTTGAATCGCTTCAAACATGGTGTAGCGTTTCCACGGACGTTTGAAATCAATAACATGTTCACCAACTTGAACCGCTGTTTCTCCATGCAGATCAAGTGCTACTTTTTCAATCATCTCCTCCACAAGGTCCATCATCCAATTGTAATCTTTGTATGCCACATACAATTCAACCTGTGTAAATTCAGGGTTGTGAAATCTCGACATTCCTTCATTACGGAAATCTTTTGAGAACTCGTAAACACCCGTGAAACCACCCACAATCAAACGCTTTAAGTACAACTCATTTGCAATTCGCAAATAGAGCGTCATATCGAGTGTGTTGTGATGGGTTTTGAATGGACGCGCTGCAGCTCCACCATATAAGGGCTGAAGAATAGGTGTTTCTACTTCCAGGTAACTTTTGTTGTTCAGGTATTCACGCATGGAGTTTACCAGGCGAGTACGCTTGATAAATGTTTCGCGCACTTCGGGGTTCACAATCAAATCGACATAGCGCATTCTATACCTTTGCTCGGGATCGCTAAAGGCATCGTGCTTAACAATATTTCCGTGTTCATCTTCCGTTTCCTTTACAATCGGTAGCGGTCGTAAGGATTTTGAGAGCAGGGAAAACTCTGTAACATGAATTGATATTTCACCGGTTTGTGTGGTGAATACGTATCCTCTCACACCAACAATATCCCCAATATCGATGTGTTTCTTAAATACAGTATTGTAAAGTGTTTTGTCTTCTGTTGGGCAGATGTCATCCCTACGGATATAAATTTGAATGCGTCCGGTCTCATCTTGCAATTCAGCAAAAGAAGCATTGCCCATGATCCTGCGGCTCATAATCCGACCCGCAATGGAGATGTCTTTATACTCGGTTTTGTTCCGTTCGTAATGCTCGTGGATATTGGCGGCAGAAACATTGATTTTAAACAATGCCGCGGGATAGGGATTGATGCCCAAATTTTCAAGTTCTTCTTTACTTTTCCTGCGGATTTGCTCTTGCTCGCTTAAATGCATGGCCTTCTTATAAAATTACGGCAGCAAAAATAGGGTAAAATAAGCAGGTAAAAAATCAAGATCGGGTTCTTCTACGCTTCAGTTCTTTGCGGATCAATGTCAACTCGCGGCTGCTTTGTCCGGCCACAGAGGTATTCTCTTCCGCGCGTCTAATCAAATACGGCATCACGGATTTAACGGGCCCATAGGGCAAATACTTTACAACATTGAATTGCTGCTTGGCCAGATTAAAGGAAATATTATCGCTCATTCCAAATAACTGGGCAAACCAAATGTGTTTGTCATTGCATGGAATTGCATACTTCGCCATCAACTCTACCAGCAATTGGTTGCTGTATTCGTTGTGCGATCCGCACATTACAGAAACCCGATCGATGTTTTCAACACAAAGCGTAAGTGCATCATTAAAAGCCCGGTCGGTGCCTGATTTATCTCTATGAATAGGGCTTTTATATCCATTCTGCTCGGCCCTGTCACGCTCCTTTTCCATGTACGCACCACGCACCAATTTAGCACCAAGAAAATGCCCCTTCTTATTGGCCTCCTCGATAGCATGGTTCAAATTCTCATAGGAAGATTTGCAATACATCTGATAGGTGTTGTAAACAATTGCCTTATTCTTATTATACTTTACAATCATTGCATTCGCCAATTCATCGATGGTGCGTTGAATCCAGCTTTCCTCGGCATCAATTAAAATGGGGACATCCGCTTCATAGGCACGTCTGCAAATTTCATCAACTCGTTTAGTTACTTTAGTGTAGGCGCTTTGTTCATCCAGTGTGAGGGAGGCGCGGTTTTGGATTAGCTCCAATAGCTTAATATCCGCAATGCCTGTCATTTTAAAGACACAAAAGGGGATGCTTTCTGAATTTTTGGCGCGCTCAATTGTGCGAATAACTTCTTGTTGGGTATGGTCAAACCCAGCTTCTGAATGCTCTCCTTCCACAGAATAATCCAAAATGGCATCTACAGAAAATCCGGCCATTTTCGAAACCGTAGTTTCGGTGTCATTAATATCCACGCCTCCACAAAAATGGTCAAATACGGTTTTCCGGATAATCCCTTCTATGGGTAATCGCATTTTTAAAGCCGTTTTCACCAAGCTTACCGCAACAGCGGAAACCCAGGGATTATTGACCATACTGAAAATGAAATTGGCCTTTTTTAATTCTGCAGTAGTTTTGTAGGAAAATGCAACGGCAGTGTCTTCAAAGGAGATAATAGGCTTCTTTTCCATAAATTGTTGTGCAGGGCAAATATACGGATTGACGTGTGGTTGGAAATAAATTTTTCACAGAAGGCTATTTTGTGATTTTACTTAATTTCACCCCGAAATAGTAAAAAAATGCTTCCCGAAAACATCCGCTTCTCACAAAACCCAGGACAAGAAATCGCCACACTTATCAACGATAAGTATAAGAAAATCGCAGTGTTGGTGGATGAAAATACAAGGCTGTCGTGTTATCCGAGGATTCAATCACACCTTCCTTTTCATCATCTGGTCGAAATGACTAGTGGGGAAGAGAACAAAACATTGCATTCTTGCGAAGCTATTTGGGAGGCCATGACTACCCATGAAATGGACCGGCATTCTTTACTTATAATTGTAGGCGGTGGTGTATTGGGTGATATGGGGGGTTTCTGTGCCGCAACCTATAAGCGGGGGATCGATTTTATACTGGTGCCTACCACCCTACTTTCGCAGGTTGATGCCAGTATAGGCGGAAAACTGGGAATCGATTTTAATCATTATAAAAACCATATCGGGGTTTTTCAAGAACCTGTTTCCACTGTTGTGGATGTTGGGTTTCTGAAAACGCTTCCTGCACGCGAGCTGCGCTCCGGATATGCTGAGGTTATAAAACATGCGTTGATTCGCGATGCTGATATGTGGGAAGAACTTAATTCAAAAGCACTCGAAAATCAGGATTGGGAAAAATTGGTTTTCCGAAATGTGTCCATTAAAGCAACTATCACGGCCGAAGATCCCAAGGAGAAGGGGGTTCGAAAACTTTTGAACTTGGGGCATACAATCGGTCATGCTGTGGAAAGCCATTTTTTGAAAAAGAAAAAGATTTTACACGGGGAAGCAATTGCCATTGGAATGATCGCGGAATCCTGGATTGCTGTTGAGAAGGGTCTGCTTTCACAAAAAGAATTTGATGAAATTCAAAACCTAATAATTGGGACCTACGGAAAAGTAGTGATTGCAGAAGAAGAAATATCCCTGATTACCGGGTTGACATTACAAGACAAAAAAAATCAGGACAATAAAATTCTTTGCATCCTGCCAATTAAAATCGGGGATGCTAAAACAGACTGCGAAATCAGTCTTGATGAGGTGGAAAAATCGCTTCAGTATTATCTGAGCATTTAAACATAATGCATTTCAGATTCTTCCTGACGTTTCTTGCTACGAAGGCGTTTCTTTAATCCCAATGTTTTGTCAGAGAGGATTTTCTTGGTTCGTTGAGATCTGTTTCCCGTAAAGAACCAAGCAGCCAACAAAGCACCTGAGGCTATACCCAGTCCGATTGCTATTTTCTTTGTTGTATTCATATTCGAAATAACTGGAATTTTATCACAATTGTTTCACAACTGTTAAGAAAAATATTTTCGATACTGTAATTTGCCGACAAAAAAATTGAACGACTCCCTTCACATTTCCCAACGAACAGTTGTAAACGGCACTGCCGTATTGCTTCCTGCTTCCAAAAGCCTTAGTAATCGTGCATTGATCTTAGCGGCTTTGGCAAAAGGCCAATCAACGTTGAAAAATCTTTCGAATGCAAATGACACGCAATTGATGCAGCGACTGGTCGCGGCTACCGAAAAAATTATCGATGTTGAGGATGCGGGTACCACCATGCGGTTTTTAACAGCTTACTTTGCTGCTACCAACCAATCCAAAATACTCACCGGTACGCCACGAATGAAACAACGGCCAATTGGTATTCTGGTTGATGCATTGAGAAAGATCGGTGCGGAAATTACTTATCTGGAAAAAGACGGCTATCCATCACATGAAATAATAGGTTTTTCAAAACAAGATGCTTCCGCTATTGAGATCAAAGGGGATGTGAGCAGCCAGTTTATTTCAGCATTGATGATGATTGCGCCAACACTGCCGGATGGTTTATCCATGAAGCTTTTAGGGAAAGTAGGTAGTTGGCCATACATTAAAATGACTGCGGGCTTAATGCAGACTTTTGGAGCCAAAATGCAACTGTATGATGACGTGATTAAAATTGCCCCGCAAAATTACACTTCTGCTTCCCTAACCATAGAATCAGACTGGTCGAATGCCAGCTATTGGTTTGCATTTACAGCACTCGCCAACGAAGCATCCATTATCCTTCCCAGACTATTCAATGATTCACTACAAGGAGACCAGGCCATCATTGATATTATGCATAAACTGGGCGTGAGCGCAGCCTGGAAAAGTGAGAATCTCCTGTTGACGAAGCAGCAACATGTCAATAATTTTTCCTGGGATTTTACCCATTGTCCTGATCTGGCGCAGACCGTTGCAGTAGTGTGTGCGGCAAAAGGGATTGAAGGAACCTTTACTGGATTGGAAAGTCTGCGCATAAAAGAAACGGATAGGATAAAGGCATTGCAAATTGAATTGAGAAAAATTGGTGGTGACCTGATTGAATCGGAAAGTGTATGGAAACTGATTCCATCGACATCACTTCCGGCAAAACAATCATTTGAAACCTATGAAGATCATCGCATGGCGATGGCTTTTGCGCCTTTAGCCACACTTATGGATATCGAAATCCATGATCCTAAAGTTGTGCGAAAATCCTACCCTACTTTTTGGGACGATATACGGGGGTTCGGATTTACAATCACTTAAGTTCTGCAATCAACTTTTGAAAATAGTCGGGTGCATATTGTAGCTTGCTTCCATACCAGGAAAAATATTCTCC
>JBGTGG010000044.1:0-17698 GCA_041746855.1 Cyclobacteriaceae bacterium
ATGAGTTGAATGATGCGTTCATCCACGTTTTTTAACGCAAGGGTTTTCTGTAGCTTTTTAATGTTAGCCCTAGCATCCTTACGGGCTAAGGCCAGGTATCCTTCCGGAGCCTTTGCATCCTGATCAAAATATTTAGTAAAGTGACGTTCTATAAAATCGAGCAGTTCCTCAAGTGCTTGATAGATGACTTGAAAATATTCTGATGTCTTCAATTCATCTACTTGCAATACTATATCTAACCGATCCATTAACCGGATAAGTGCCTGTTGATGATATTGAATGTAGCGCTCAAGATGACGTTCATCTTCAAAATTGAAAACTTCATATATAAGGGTCTGTTTAATTCGATCCACCTCGATCCGCACTTGTTCTTTCCAGGCAGTATCCACTAAGACAGATTTGCCTGAGCTAGTCTCCGTTGAGGCGATCAGTCTTTCGAGTTCTTGCAGTTCATATTTAACATTCGGGTGCATGGGTCTTTTGAGACTTCAGTGGCAAGAGAACTATAGTATTCCTATGAAATATTTCAACAGTAAGCTATCGCGAACATCCGTCTCCCATCATTCTAAATTTACCATCACCGACAACTTCGTATTTCAGATTAGCGCTTAGGGCGATTACCATTACAATATCATTTGCAGAGGCTTTATAAAATGATCCGGTAAACCTGCATGATTGAATTGCATTTGGAGCTACTTCTACTTGAACCTGATATTCTTTCTCCACAACATCGATAACGGATTCCAGTGAAGCGTTGTCAAATTTCAGAAGGCGCTGTTTTTTCTCTCCGGTTTTGTATTGAAGAAACAAGAAAAAAATAAACAGAAGAAGGATCGCCATAGTCGAAAGCAATACAATCTTCCTTTTTCTTCGTCTTTTACTCTTGTTGTGGATTAACTGCTTAATCTTAAGTAGGCCATCATAGAATTGGTCATTGTTATCTTCCACGTCTTTTACCGAAGCTTCATGGAGAAGTTTAATATCGTTGAACTCATTGCGGTTCTCTTCACTAAGCGAAATCCATATATCAAGCGCAAAGATTTCTTCCTTTGTAGCCTTTCCTGAAAGGACAGTATAAATCAATTTGGTAGGGTCCATGCTCAATTCACGTTGTACTATCTAATTCTATACTCTCAAAACATTCAATACTCCCTATGTTGGCCTGTAAATATTTTATTTGTTAAACCACTTCCTCAACCGTTTATGGGCACTGGTCAGACTCCTTTCAACAGCTTTTTTAGTGACATTTTGATGTTGAGCAATCTGGTCAGGGGTCATGGCCTTGTCGATTTTCAATAAAAGGCATTCTCGCTCTGTTCTGGGGAAACTTGCAATCACATCCCTGATCTGCCTGATTAATTCAGTATGAATTATATCAGTCTCAAGAGGACTCTCGTTCGAATTGTGTTGACTACTCAGCAGTCGTTCATACTCAATATTTTGTTGCTTTTTCTTTTTGTAGTAGGAAATTGATTTGTTTCTGACCACCCTGACAAGATAGTATTCAATTGACCGCTCGTGATGTTCACTCAATTCTTCCCTGTTTGTCCAAACATGTAGAAATGCATCTTGGACAATATCCTCTGAAGCATCCTGATCATGCGTTAAACTTCTGGCTATGCTGCAAAGACTTTTAGCGTACAAGTCATACAATAGTTCTACTGCTCTTACGGGATAAGAACGTAATAATTTTCTGAATCGCTCATTATCGATAACAGCAGGCATCCATTAATTACTTTATTTAAACCTGTCCAAGGCTATTGACAATACGCCATTGAACTATATTACTAACAATTAACTTACACGAACAAAATTGGGCTCTGCTGCTTGCATAATTTAGGAATTACTGCTGTAAAATGGAAATCAGTGTAAGGTTTGAAGCCAAAAATCTGGAAAAGGACTTTATCTCTTCCCCATTTTACCACACTTACTAGCTTCACCGTTGGTCTTATAGCCCAGAACTTTTAATTCCTGTATTGCTTTCTCATCCCATAACTCACATCCCTGTTCAATATCTATAGCATACTTAACATGGGATTGATCTTCATCATCATACAGGAACCGAATATCCAGGTAGGTACCAAACTCATGCGAACATCGTACTAGTTTAAAATGAGATCCGGTTGGATTAGGGGGCAAAGGTTCGCTTTAGCTGATCAATGTAGACGTGTGCTTCGATCTTTGCATTTCGCAGATAGTCGTCACTTCCAACTTGTGAACAAGATTCCTGATTGGGAGTTGTTTGCATCAAATGAATGTAGTTTCTCATGGCAATAGATTTTAGTTGAACATTTTTTCAATGCTCACGATCCGGGTTTTGCCGGTACTGATTCGCGGGAAGGAAGTGCGTCAAGCCAAGAGGAATCGGAATAAATGGAATGTGGATGTGGCAAGCGGGTTTATGCCGAAGTCTCTTGGCAGTGTGCCGGAACAAACCCGAACTTTGGTGTTGAAAAAAGTTGGGAGCTCTTACCTGAAATCTTTACTTTGAGAAATCACCGGATTTCTGAAATAACCCAGCTCTTGTTGTACAATTCTGGTTCTCCGAATAAATTCATCATTAATTTCAGGAAGGTGCAAATAACATAGATCAAAAATCATTTCATGATTAGGAGCTCTTCCAATGGCAATCCCTATTATTGATTCAACATTCGGGTTCTCGACTCGAGCAATTGCACAACAAAGTTTCAATTCACTTTCTTTGGCCTGCCAGTTCTTCTTCGTCAATGGAATAAATACATATGTATGCCTCGTTCCTCCCAGGGGCTTAATCATTCTACGGCTTACCTTTTTTGCAATTGCATCTAAAAGTAAGCTCCCAAGTTCGATTCGATTTATGCGAGGCTCCAAATTAATGTAGCGCATCGCCTCCTCCATTTCATGGACTTTTTTTTCAGGTGTATTTTCTCTTACGTGAGTTTTATGGATTGTTTCAACAAGTTCATCCCACACATAACTTGGCTTTAAGCCATTTCTCCAACTTTTGTATTCCGCACTTTTAATATATTCTCCCCATTCATTATCTCCACATACTATAGTATTAACATCTACATCAAATTTTAAGGCTGTTTGTAAATAGATGGCTAAAAAATCTGGTTCTGATGGAATACCGATAAAATGAGTTTTAAAGAATTCCTCCTTCGCAAATAGATAGTCGGTAAAATCGCTAATAGTATCCAATTCATTCAAGACAATCAATGTAGACTTCTCATCAAATACATGTACAAATCCTTTATCGAAGTTTCCATGTGGAAGGGGAAATGTTGGTTTGGAACCAAATGCAATCGCAACACGATAGATTTTTCGTCTTGACTTATGCGGCAATTTAATTTTTGTCTTATAGTCGTTTGCTAGTACTTCATTTACTGACCCCAAGAATCTTTCGGCTCCATAGATCTGATCTACAGAACTATTGATTGCTCTATTTATCCAACGTTCGTATTGGATAAATTCATTCTGATGGTTTGAAACGGAGATGTCCTTTACAGAAATAATAATAACATGATCATCGCAAACGATAAGAACATCACATAATTCCTTTCTATTCTTTCCAATTGGGTTTGGAAAGCTCCAGAATGGCAGGAATGATTGTTTACAAAGCCGCGCAACAAAACTTTCAGAAGAATTCATGATTGATCTTACAACTAGAAAATTACTTCGGAATTATATAAACGTTTTCTATCCAAAAGACACACAAGTTCTTCATTTAAAGATAAAAGGGCTTCTTTGTTCTCCTTGAAGCTATTGAGCAGTCGTTCTAGATTCGTTTCGCTTTTATTAAGTTCACTCTCTACTGTCCTTATCATTTCATTTTCAATATCATTGAGAATTTCATCAAGATTAAGATTTATATTGATGGATTCAATCCTTGTCAAAAGCTCTTTTCGATTCTGCTCAAAACCAACTTTCGTCATAAGAAAAACCAACTCATTATTTTTTATCGCGGTCGGACTTATCTGAAGATAAGATATTTTCTTAGGATCTGGCTTTACTACCGTGGTTTCAATCTCAATTCTTCGAACACTATAAATTGATTGATAAAATTCATCGAATATTAGTTTTTCCCTTGGTATGACTACAAAATCTACTCCCTGTAATTTTTTTCTTGATTCTACCTTTAAGGACGCCAACACCTTTTCAAGGTAGGCTCGACTTTTCTTCCCATTCTCAATTTGGCTTTGAACATATTTAATTTGTTCAGAAAAACGTTTGATTTTAGTTTCATTAATTAAACCGCTAATTTGATTCGGAATACTTTCATTATTTTGAAGTGCATACAGAACTTTACTTGCTGCTTTGGGGAAATCTAATTTCTTATTTCGAATTGTTTCCAAAGCTGCTTTAGCTTTCTCTTTTTCTTCCTTGATCCGTGCTAGTTTATTTTCTTGATTCTCCAGGGAAGACTGAATACCATTAATCTGGATATCAATCTCCTTATTCCATTCAGCCCTTTGATATTCCTCTAGTTGACGTTTGGACTCTTCTGCTAGTTGATTTTCTTCCCTATTAATTTCAATTTCTAGTCTTCTTTTATCTCCCAAGCTATCAAAGTAATACACCATTTTTTGGTTGGGATTGAAGGTTAAGTCACTAAATGTGATTACCTGCAGTATAATTTCACTACTGATGGAAAATCCATTACGAACATATTGGCTGTAATAACATTTTAGTACCAAATCGTTTCTCTCCGTTGAAAGCCGATAACACTCTTCATCAAAAACAAAAGCGTTTTCGTTGTTGTTACAAAATACATCACTGTATGCAACCTCTCGATCAGCATATACAGGATTAAATTTATCAAATACCCAAATTAAAAAATATCCGAGCTTTCGGTAAAAAAGAGTTCGACCAACAATTTCTTTCAACCAAGTGGTAGAAAACTGCAACTCAAGAGCAAAGTGAATGTTATTGAACTTTCCATTTATATCGGGTTTTCTCCACTCTCTTCTGAAGTCTTTATTTTCAAACTTAGGTAATGATATAACAGCCTCACTTTGGAGGTCTGAAATTGATTGATTCAAATTGAGACACCTTAGAATAAGTTCTTTGAATTCAATGTGTTTACGTCCTTCTTTCGCGCCATTATATTTCCTGGCATTTAGGTACTCTATTGAAACTTGCTCACCAGAATAATAAATACATTTTTCAATACCCTGATAGCTAAAGTGTTTAAAATGATGCTCCCTTGTGATAGTTGCAGGAAGCCACACTGGCTTAAAGCAAAATCCACAAACAAACGGGGGCAGATTTCCTTGTTGACGAGCTTCAAAGCATTCAGTTCGAATGCGATTTATTTCATTTGATGGCTTACTTAGGATTTCACTTGCTTCCCAGAATTTACCTTCTTGGTCTCGTACTGTTTCAATGCTATATTTTGACTTCATTATATAGAGTTAGGATAAAATCTCCTTTACTAAAGATAATTGATGTTTTAAGAAGAACTTCATCAAGTTGATCAATTTGGGTGACAACTAGTGTCCTGAAATCAGAGTGTGTCCTTGTGTAACCCAGTCGAGGAAGGTTTCCAAAAAAAATGGTTGAGCTTTAAAAAGATCCTATCATTCACCTTGCACAAGTTTTTCAGTCGGATGATTTCCTGTCAATTTGCTTCTAAGCTCCCGCATGTTGTTGCTCAATTTCTTTTGAACAACTTTCGCATATATCTGGGTTGTCCGAATGCTTCTGTGCCCCAGCATGGCACTCACCGATTCAATAGGAACATCGTTGGCAAGCGTTACGGTCGTAGCAAAAGTATGTCGGGCAATATGGGTTGTTAATTCTTTTTGTATTCCACATAGAGAAGCAACCTCCTTGAGATAGTCATTGTATTTCTGGTTGCTTTTAACCGGGAATAGTGCCCCTCTCCAAACACACTCAGGATGATTGCGATATTTTTCAATTAGTTCAATCGCCACAGGTAATAACATCACCTTAGATCGTCCATTGGTCTTACTTCGATTAATGGTTACCCACATTTCACCATCAATTCCTTTTTCAATATGTCCAGGGGTCAACGCTTTTGTTTCTGCGTATGCATACCCAGTGTAACAACTGAAAATAAACACGTCCCGGATTTGTTCAAGCCTTTTGGATGGAAAAGTCTTATTGATCAGCAATTGAATCTCTTCATCTGTCAACACATTTCGATCAGTTTCTTTAATAATGCACTTGAATCCAAGAAAAGGATTTTTGTCCAGCCACTCATTTTTGATTGCAACACCAATAATTTTTTTGAGCTTCTTGACATATTGGATAGCGGTATTGTGGGCGATGTTATCCGTTGTTTTAAGATAATACTCAAAGTCGGTAACAAACTTGTAGCGTAGATCGCGTAGTTGGATATCGGATTTGTTGTAGGTGTCCTTCATGAACCGTAGAAGCTTTCCCTGTGTCACCTTGTATCGCTTATAGGTTCCGTTTGACATACCCTTGCCAATCAAACCTCTCATTTCATTGTTATGCAAAGTGAATACATCCATCAACGTTTTGTATTCTTCTTCAACACCCAGGTACCTTACTTTGACAGCTTCAGCGGTAATCTCTTTTTTTTCACTTCTCAATTCGTAATAGCATTGCCGAAGTTCACCACGTAAAATCTCCAGTGATTCGTTCACCTCACGGGCTTCATCGCTATCACCTTTCATCATGGAATTTGTTTCATCCCAAAGTTGGGTGTTGATCCTCCTGCTCAACGAAATCTCTGCACGGACTCCATTTATAGTGACACGCGCATAGAGTGTTGCCTTCGTATCGCTTGATTTTCTGCGATATGCCCAGATAAGAATTGATAGTGTTTGTAGATGTTTCATATGCTAACCGAGTTACATACCATTTATGCATTTCATTTGCATTCCTTTGTAGGTATTTGATGGCTGTAAATAATTGATTGACAATTAAATACAGTTCATTCGGTTAGCAAGATATCGGTTGCCGTCTGCTAACCGAATTGCTCACGTTGCACTTGATTTTCTTTGTGTTTAGATGAGAGTCCTAAAAACAAAAAACCGCTTAGACATTTGATCTAAGCGGTTTTGATTCTAGTTGATCACTAGGTGGTGATCCCGCTGGGGCTCGAACCCAGGACCCTAACATTAAAAGTGTTATGCTCTACCAGCTGAGCTACGGAATCTTTTATCTTTGCCTCTTTTACGGGGTTTTCCGTAATTGAGGTCGCAAAGGTAACACGATCTAAAAAATATGCAAAACCGAATTTTAAAATTTACCATCTTATTCACAATCCTTTTCACCGGGGGTGAAGGAATTGCACAAGTTTCCTCTTTTCGTCTACAGCAAGCTGATTCACTTTTTGAAAATAGGCGATATGTACAGGCTTTTGAACAATACGAAGCCATTCTCTCCAATAAAGAATATAGTCCTGCCATGTTGTTGAAAATGGCGTATATCCAGGAAGGCCTTAATCAATCCGGCAGTGCTTTATACTACCTCAACCTTTATCACCTTATCACCAATGATAAAGCCGCTGTTCAAAAAATGGAAGAACTTGCACAGAAAAACAACCTCGAAGGCTATAAAGCTACCGACCTCGATCGTGTACTGATGATCTACAAAGATCATCGTGAATCCATTACCCTTGGCCTGGGGGCGATTATGATCTTTTTAATCAGTCTGATTTTTTACTTTAAGATTAGAAAGCACGAACCTGTAATCGGACTCTTTATTACAGCCATCATTTTGGCGATTGGTTTTTTTGTCCATTTAAATTTTGGCGAACGCCTCGATACCGGAATAATCACCATGCCCAACACGTATATTATGAGTGGCCCTTCTGCAGGAGCTTCTGTGATCTCCATTGTTGATGAAGGACATCGTGTGGAAATTGTTGGGAAAAAAGATGTTTGGTTGAAGATCATCTGGAACGGTGAGCCTGCTTATATCAAACAAGAACATCTGCTCCCCATTAAACTATAATATCAGAACCGTACCGTAATGCTTCCTTTATATGCTTTATGGGTGTACTGCAATGTGTAATAATAAACTCCAGTGGCAGCACCCTCTGCGAACCATTTGAAATCTCGATTGGCCGACTCAAACACGGGGCGGCCCCACCGGTTATAAATCCGGATGTTTACAAAACTACCGGTACAATTATCAACAGGCAGAATGTTCACCAATTCCTTTAATTCTTCATCGTACCGAACCATTGCAAAGTAATCGTTGATTTCATCACCATTTGGGGAAATGAAATTCGGTGGCAGGAATTCCGACATCTCATGGTCGTAATCTTTGATTTTAAATTTCACTTCCAACGTATCCCCTTTTTGACTGTAACAGCGGTCGTCCAATAATATGAACTCAAATCGGTAATCATTTTCAAATACCTGGTTTTCAAAAATGCTGCAATCGGGCAACCAATTAAAAGTAGTCTCTACACTGCCAATCCCCATTGCATCGGCATATACAAATCCTCTTGGCGGTACCGTTCCTTCGGCCCTGATCATTTCCAGACGCAAATGATCTTGATTCGGAATATTGTTCACATCATTACCATAAAGTCCAAGCGAAATCTGATCTCCGACATAGCAAGTCATCACACCATCTACAAATTGTAGATCAGGGTTTAAATTCGCCATCGTTAACAACGGCTTCGCATTGTCGGGTGGCAATACTTTTACTTTTACGTTAACGGTATCTGCCTTATAGAAACGACATTTGTTTGCATTGTCGACCACAATAAACTCAAATTCAAATTCATCTTTCTTGGTGAGGTCAACATTATCGCAAAACAAATCCCATTTAAAAGGAGAAGAAATCACACCGTTGCCCTCAACATTATTGAACGAAACCGAATAGTCGGCCATGTTGAAACCAACTCCCTTTGCACCTAACAAAAGGTAATCATTGTCAGGATCGCTTCCCACCACATCAAACTGTAACGATTCGTATATTTTTACTTCGATGCCTTCCACCCTTCGCTCACTCAAGGGTGTATAATCAGTAGTAATTATCGGATCCTCATTTCCCGGAAGGATAACTGTTAGTTTGAATTCGGAGAATACAGGATTCGGGATATTGCAATAGTCCGCATCCTCCACGAGCACTTTGATATTGAAAAAAGTCTGCTTCGTAAAATCATAGACATCACATCGTGTATCCCATTCGAGTTGTGCTTTAATTCGCCCGGGAATATTTTCTAAAATTTTAAATTCCATCCCAACAGCCGCGAGACTAAAGCCATTTACCAACAAAGCCATGGTCATGTTATTCATATCCGCATCGGTTACCTCAATGGGCCAAATCCTTTTGTCGCCTTCATTCAAGGTCGCTGTAACATTGGGCGTTACAAATTGTGGTAGTGCATTCGCTGGTGGTTGCACATTGACCGTTACACGCAAGGTATCCGACAATGGCAAACTACAGGCATCATCATAAGCGATCACACCAATCTGATAAGGCCCAGGTATTAGCGGACAATCCGGAAAACAAATTTGAAAATCTGCAACACTGCCTTGGATTAACGTGGCGGTGGTTACTTGTGGAAGCATCCCCGAAACATCTCCCTTAAAGTTTAATGGAATAATTCGAATCTTAACTTTTTCCTGAAAATTGTCATCCTGATTGGAAGCATCCGGATCAGATACCTGAACGTTTATACATCGATCTTCATCAGCTACTGTGTTGCTGAAACTGACCGTCATGTTTTCGTCATTGGTAAAATTCGCATCCGTTAATTTCTTTCCCTTAATTTTTGGAGGTTCAGCCCGCGGGCAAACATCCACCACCAACATTTGAAAATCCCTTCGTACCTCTCCTATTTTCACCCCATCCCTAAACTCTTCACATTTCACCGCAAAAACAAAGAGCCCCTGAAGTGTTGGTGTTACTGTTAAAAAGCCATCGGGACTAATCTGTAGATCGGGCATTCCGTTAACGATATTGTTGAGGTTAAATGGGCTTCTCCACCTGATCGTTGGATACGGACCCGGGGCAATGGGTGGAAGGGCAGCAACCGAATGTGTGCTCAGGGGAGTTACCAAAGAATAAACCAGTGAATCACCATCGTCATCTGTTCCTGCAAAATCAACCCAGTACGCTTTCCGCGGACAAGCATAATCATTTAGAGGAGGAAAAAGACGAGGAGATGAGTTAATGAATTGTTCGCCATTTATAACAACAGGAGGAAACTCCAGGTAAAAAGTTTGACCTGCAGATCCGCCACCCGGCACAGGCGCATCAGGGTTATCACTATAAATATTTGTGATGGAATAGTTTCTGCAACAGCGTTCCCATACTATATAGTATCCCTCCGGATCATTGTAAATTTCAGGTGATAAAACCAACGTGGTTGTATACGTTAGTTTCTGCGTAACAATTTCCCCGTTGGAGCATTCGGGTTGGGTGTAGTTAACTTGTGCAATACTGTAACCACTAAACGAAACGGTTCGCATGAATACATTATCACGCTTTCTAAAGATAGCAGCAGTAATGTTAACATCCCGTGCTCCAGGACTTCCATTTAACTGATCGAAGTAAAGCAACAGGTTAACACGATAGTTGTAATTGCTTTGATATACAATCTCAAACTCCCCACCTACAATGTGTGAGGCCGAAAGTGGCAATGCCAATAAACACAAGAATGCTAGTAAAATTCTCCTCATACCGTACGTCTGAACCTTAAAGATAGAAAAACCGAATGCAGTAAGAAACCCCCACAATTCCTTAATTTTGGCTCCTTTATGAAATGGCCATGTAAAATTGCTTTCCAACAGCCGAAATGATTATTTGGGCCATTCCATGTGACTTTAATCAAAGAAAATAAACGCGTGAAAAAAGGGGAAATTTTAAGCGGAATCACCATCGAATCGGTAGGGGCAGAAGGTAAATGCATTGCCAAAATAGACGGCAAAGTGCTCTTTTTAAAGGGCGGTGCACCGGGCGATATCGTGGAGGTAAAGATCACCAAAGTAAAAAGTAGTTTTTTAGAGGGTCAGATTGTAAAAATCAACACCGAATCAGCGTTACGGGTTCATCCCTTTTGCAGCCACTATGGAACCTGTGGTGGCTGTTCTTTCCAGCATTTAAATTACGAAACCCAGCTTTTCTACAAACAAAAGCAGGTTGTCGACAATCTCGAACGCATTGGCGGATTAACACTTCCCCCGATCCAACCCATCCTTCCCTCTGCTAAGACACAATACTATCGCAATCGGTTGGATTTTACCTTCACGTTTCAACGGTGGCTTACCTGGGAAGAAATGGAAGCAAAAGTCCCTTTCGGGGAACCGGGACTCGGGTTTCATATGCCCAAAAGCTTTGACAAAGTTTTTGATGTGAAAGAATGCTACTTGTTAGCCGATCCGTCCAATGCTATTCGATTAGCCGTAAAGGATGAAGCCATAAAAAATAATATTCCCTTTTTCGACTTACGAAAGCAAACCGGGTTTCTTCGAACGCTTACGCTTCGCATTTCCAACACCGGGGAGATCATGATCATTTTGCAAGTAGCCAATGATACGCTGAGGTGGGTAGATCAAATCCTCTCAAGATTAGAAAACGAATTTCCGCAAATCACCTCACTCAATTATATCGTCAATACAAAACGCAACGATACCTTTCAGGATCAGGAAGTCGTTTGTTGGAAAGGCTATCCCTACATCACCGAACAGATGAAAAGCAGCGATGGTAATCGCGACTTACAATTCCGCGTAGGCGCAAAATCATTTTACCAAACCAATTCGGATCAGGCATACGAACTCTATAAAGTTGCTGCCGATTTTGCTGAACTCAATGGAAACGAGCGTGTGTACGATTTATATACCGGAACAGGAACCATTGCCAATTTCGTAGCCGGAAAATGTAAAGAAGTAATCGGACTGGAGTATGTATCCGAAGCAATCGAAGACGCAAAAGTGAATTCAACAATAAATAATATTACCAATACGAAGTTTTTTGCTGGCGATATTAAAGATTTGTTGGATGATGCCTTTCTTAACAAACATGGAAAACCCGATGTGATCATTACCGATCCACCACGAGCCGGTATGCACGAAGACGTTTGCAAGATGCTGTTGAAAGCCGCTCCACAAAAAATTGTGTATGTTAGTTGTAATCCCGCCACACAAGCCCGCGATTTGAAAATACTAGCGGAAGATTATATGATCACGAAAGTAAGACCAGTCGATATGTTTCCGCATACGATGCACGTGGAAAACGTTGTGTTGTTAGATAGGAGGTAATCAGTTACCGGTTGCCGGTTACCGGAAACTGGCAACCTGATCCATTGTGTCTTATAAATAATGTCTACTATCTTGCGTCTAATGTCTAACGTCTACCCTCCATGCGTCAAAAATTATTAAGTGAAGGTGCCAAAGAATTAAGTTATGAAATCCGTGAAATCGTTAAGAAAGCGGAAGAAATAAAAAAACTTGGTCAGCCTATTTATTGGGAAAATATCGGTGACCCAATTCAAAAACTGCACCCCTTACCGGAATGGATCAAGAAGATTGTATCTGATCTGATGTTACAAAATGATACGTTCAGCTACTGCCCATCGAAAGGTGTTTTAGAAACGCGCGAATTTTTAGCAGCCCGAACCAACGCATTAGGAGGTGCGCAAATTACAGCGGATGATATTTGCTTTTTCAACGGACTCGGTGATGCCATAGCAAAAATCTATCAATACCTAACACATACTTCACGGATAATCGGTCCATCGCCTGCCTATTCAACGCACTCCAGTGCAGAAGCTGCACACGCGAATCATGATCCTTTAACCTACACCTTAGACCCGAGCAACAATTGGTTTCCTGATTTGGATGATCTCTATAATAAAGTAAAATACAATCCGAATATTGTCGGTATCCTGATCATCAATCCCGACAATCCTACAGGAATGGTGTATCCCCTGGAGACATTGAAAAGAATTGTGGAGATCGCGCGCGAGTTTAACTTGTTTTTGATCAGCGATGAAATCTACATCAACATCACCTACAATGGAGCCAAAGCGCATTCGTTGGCAGAAGTGATTGAAGATGTACCGGGCATTGCCATGCGTGGGATATCAAAAGAATTACCGTGGCCGGGATCGCGCTGTGGTTGGATTGAGTATTATAATAGAGATAAAGACAAAGACTTCAACCGCTATTGCCAAGCCATTGACAATGCGAAGATGATTGAAGTATGCTCAACTAAACTTCCACAGTTGGCGATTCCAAAAATTTTAGGTGATCCACGCTTTACCATTTACCGGGAAGAGACTAACCAGAAAATCGGAAAGCGTGCAAAACTCATTTCAGAAATTCTAGGTACCGTGCCGGAACTCTATTTTAACGAAACATTTGGCGCATTCTACAACACCATCATTTTCAAAGAAGGAACATTGAACGGTTCCCAAAAAATGGAAATTGCAAATCCCGCTATCCGTACTAAAGTTGAAGAATGGACAAGCAAATCAATGGCGTTTGACAAACGGTTTGTGTATTACTTGCTTGGCGCGAAAGGAATTTGTGTGGTACCAATATCATCATTCTGTTCAACCCTACAGGGTTTTAGAATTACACTGTTGGAAGAAAATGAAGAAACACTGACGAAGATTTTTAGTGATATCCGGGATGGAATTGAGGAGTATCTGGTTAGTTGCTAGATGTTCCAAGTTTCAGGTTACAGGTTGAAAGTACTGATCAAACCTGCAACCTGCAACTTGTAACTTTTGCAACCTGTAACCTATTAGTCTAAGGTCTAGTGCTACTGTCTAAATATAACGAACGGGTGTAAGCACTTCCAAACAATCGTTCAATAAAAAAATATTGAAATAATGTTGAATGCTGACGATAAATTTTGCCATCTTGCAGCTGCAAACAATAATATGTTGAACATCACCAACTCATCGGTATTTCCTGAAAGCTTCGTGAAGCTCAACACTGCTATTGTCATTGGTCTGGTCATTATTATTAGCATTCTCATGAAACCGGGGCTGTTGTGACACGTACCAACTAAAGAAATCACGAACCGCCCCGACATACTCGGGGCGGTTTTGTTTTATAGACTTTATAACAAACTAACGATTGTTTCAATTTTATGTATTACGATGACAAAACGGTAATCTTTCTCGATGGGGAATTTGTGAAAGCGAATGAATCGAATGCCGATCTCTATAGCCAAACACTACACTACGGCTATGGTGTTTTCGAAGGTATCCGTGCATACCAAACCATTAATGGTGTAAAAATCTTTAAAGGCGTTGAGCATTTTCTACGCTTGAAAAAAAGTTGTGAGCTCGTGGGTATTCCGTTCGATTACGATGTAGAAGAATTGGTTCAACTGAGTTACCAGGTATTGGAAAAAAATAATCTGACTAATGCATACATCCGTCCGCTTGTTTTCTGCGGACAGAACATGGCACTCGATCACGCAAAGGATGTTTCGTTGATGATCTGCGCATGGGAATGGAGCAAATACCATGGCGATAAATTATTGAAAGTTTGTATCTCATCGTACGAACGCCCCAATCCTAAATCAACAAAGATTGAAGCTAAAGTTTGTGGCCATTACATAAACTCGATATTGGCTACTACGGAAGCAAAAGACCGTGGCTATGGAGAAGCGCTTTTGTTGGATATGAATGGAAATGTTGCCACAGCTCCGGGAGCAAATTTTTTCTATGAAAAAGATGGAGTGCTCTATACTCCTCCACTCGGTCACATCCTTCCGGGAATTACGCGCGAAACTGTAATCAACATTTGCGAAGAGTTGGATATTCCCGTGGTAGAAAAATTCTTTACACCCGATGCTTTGAATGATGCAGACAGTGCGTTCTTGTGTGGAACTGCCGCAGAAGTTGTTGGCATTGAATCCTTGGACGCAAAACCTTTTCCAAAAGAATGGAGCCAATCATTGGGTGCGGTTATCCAGGATGCCTACAAATGTGCAGTCCTCGAAAAATCTTTCAGTTACGTGATCATCTAATTAATGGAGTTGAATAAATATAGTAAGACGATCACGCAGGATCCATCATTGCCGGCAGCGCAAGCCATGTTGTATGGCATTGGGTTGACGGAAGAAGATCTTAAAAAAGCACAGGTTGGCATTGTAAGCACAGGCTTCGAAGGAAACACCTGTAACATGCACCTGAATGATCTCGCTAAGGAAGTGAAAGAATCTGTCTGGAACAATGAACTCGTTGGATTGATCTTCAACACGATTGGTGTAAGCGATGGAATCTCAAACGGCACTGATGGAATGCGCTATTCACTGGTAAGCCGTGAAGTGATTGCCGATTCGATAGAAACAGTTTGTGGTGCACAATATTACGATGGACTTATCGCTGTGGTTGGTTGCGATAAAAATATGCCGGGATCCTTAATCGCGATGGGAAGATTAAACCGACCCGCGATTATGGTATATGGTGGAACCATTGCCGGTGGCGATTGGAAAGGAAAACAACTGAACATTGTTTCGGCTTTCGAAGCATTCGGAGAAAAACTCGCCAACAACATTACGCCTGAAGATTTTAAAGGCATCATTCAAAATGCGTGTCCAGGTGCGGGTGCTTGTGGCGGAATGTATACGGCCAACACAATGGCTTCCGCAATTGAAGCATTGGGAATGGCGCTTCCGTACTCTTCTTCCAATCCTGCATTGAGTAAAGAGAAATCGGCTGAATGCAAAGAAGCAGGCAATGCGATCAAGCTTTTGCTTGAAAAAGATATCAAGCCACGCGATATTATGTCGAAGCAGGCTTTTGAAAATGCGTTGACAATTGTGATGGCATTAGGTGGTTCAACCAATGCAGTACTGCATTTAATCGCGATGGCAAAAGCGGTGGGTGTTTCGGTTACGATTGAAGATTTCCAACGCATCTCTGACAAAACACCATTCATCGCGGATTTAAAACCGAGTGGTAAATACCTAATGGGAGATCTCCACAAGATTGGCGGCGTTCCTTCAGTGTTGAAATATCTTCTGGAAAAAGGATTCATACACGGTGACTGTATTACCGTTACCGGAAAAACGATAAAAGAAAATTTACAAGAGGCGAAGGATTTGAATTTTGAAGAACAGACAATCATTCGTCCAATCGAAAAACCAATCAAAGCTTCCGGCCATTTACAAATACTTTTTGGCAATATTTCTGAAAAAGGATCGGTTGCAAAAATCACAGGCAAGGAAGGTGAAAAATTTACAGGCCCCGCGCGCGTATTCAACAGCGAAGTTGAACTCAACCAAGGGATTGGTTCGGGAAAAGTAAAAGCGGGTGACGTAGTCGTCATTCGATATGTCGGCCCGAAAGGTGCACCCGGTATGCCCGAAATGTTAAAGCCTACTTCAATGATTATTGGTGCCGGACTCGGTAGCAGTGTGGCCTTAATTACGGATGGAAGATTTTCCGGAGGAACCCACGGATTTGTGGTGGGCCACATCACACCCGAAGCTTTTGATGGCGGCACATTGGCGCTCGTTCAAGACGATGATCTTATTGAAATTGATGCACAACAAAATACACTCAAGCTTTTGGTGGACGAAAAACAACTTGATCAGCGTAAAGCAAGCTGGGTACAACCCGAACTGAAAGCCAAAAGTGGAGTACTTTATAAATATGCTAAACACGTAAAAACAGCTACCGATGGATGCGTTACTGACGAAGACTAAAACAGATACTCAGCCGAAAGTAAAATTATCAGGATCTCAGATTTTACTGGAGTCACTTATAGCGGAAGATGTCGATACAATTTTCGGTTACCCGGGAGGAGCGATCATGCCGGTGTATGATGCGCTGTATTCATATGCCGATCAACTCAATCACATTTTAGTGCGGCACGAGCAAGGTGCCATTCATGCGGCACAAGGTTTTGCACGCGTATCCAACCGCACGGGTGTCGTGTTTGCAACATCCGGTCCGGGCGCTACCAATTTGGTTACAGGATTAGCCGATGCGTTGATTGACTCAACACCATTGGTGTGTATCACCGGACAAGTGTTTGCGCACTTGTTGGGAACCGATGCCTTTCAGGAAATTGATGTGGTGAATACGACCATCCCTGTTACCAAATGGAACGTTCAAGTAACGGAAGCGAAAGATATTGGCAAGGCGGTAGCCAAAGCCTTTTATATAGCAAAGACCGGAAGGCCTGGCCCTGTGTTGATTGACATCACCAAGAATGCACAAAACGAATTGCTGGAAGATTTTGAATACGAAAAATGTGAAAGCATTCGTACGTACAAGCCAACCCCAACTTTACAAATCAGTCAGGTAGAGGCTGCTGCTGAATTGATCAACAATGCTAAACGTCCGTACATACTGGCAGGTCAAGGTGTGATCCTCGCGGAAGCTTCGGAAGCGTTAATCGCTTTTTCAGAAAAAACAGGAATTCCCGTTGCCAATACCTTACTTGGTTTGGGTTCGATTCCAAGTGATCATCCCAACTACGTTGGTTTTTTGGGTATGCATGGAAACTATGCGCCAAACCTAAACACGAATGAATGTGATGTATTGATTGCAGTAGGGATGCGCTTTGATGATCGCGTAACAGGAAATGTAAGTAAATACGCAAAGCAGGCTAAAGTCATTCACATCGAAATTGATAAAGCAGAAATCAATAAAATTATTCCTGCGGATGTAGCGGTCCATGCAGACGCTAAAGAAGCACTCGAAGCCTTGTTGGAAAAATGCAATGTCAACAGCCATGCAGAATGGATTGATAGTTTTCATGAATTAAAAAAAGCAGAAGTTGAAAAAGTCATC
>JBGTGG010000045.1:0-2931 GCA_041746855.1 Cyclobacteriaceae bacterium
ATCCGGCTTACTATTATAATCAAAGTTCGTAGTATAGGTGGCTGAGCCGGAATAGTATTTTATATAACTGTCATCAGATGCTGTCCAGTCCCTAAGGTCTGTGAAGGTGATCTTTTTAGGCTCATCATACACAGGATTGAAAGTTACCTGCCAAGGTATCGCTAGGGGAATTTCTATTGCGCTGGTTTTTAAGTTCACGGTTTTTGATGAACCATCGGAATAATGTATAGTTCTCTTGCCAATCCGCTTGGACGTAAAAAAATAATCCTGACCTAATTTTCTAATCATCAGTTCGTCACCAGCATTTTTTATTTCTGTCGGGTGAATCTCTTGATTCTCATTCATAAAAACGATCATAGCCGACCCATAGTCAGCCAAATGAATAGGTATTTCGATATCTGCTCCATTATCTGCATATATCGGAAAGGGTTTATGTGTTCCGCTATTGGCATCAAATAAATATGGAACCATGCCTGTTACCCGAAAGGTGCAATTGGCATTCACCTGCTGGCCCTCAGCATTTGCTATAAAATAAACGTGCGCATCATTTGCCGACCGATGAACATAATGAATAGAAGCATTTGTGCTTGTTTTATAAGTAAAGTCAGGATTTATTCCCCTTTGCTGCAATACTGTTGCTATATCTGCTGGCCAGATGATCCTTCCTTTCCCATATGTTTTGTTCACTTTCCCTGAATAGTTGGCTCCCCAGATATCATCTGCCATTTGCTGCATTTGCTTAAATGATTCCTGATAATCTTTGAGACCAGGCACATTAACAGGTTTCGGGGCTATAATCGTGGCACCGCCTTCAAGCAACCGCTTTAACTCCTTCAGTAAAGCAATACTCATTTCCGACTGCGGAACTGCCAGCATGTGATAACTGCCACCAGATGGCAAAGTAAGTAAGCTGTTCAGTACTTGAATCGATTGCACTAATGGCAGGTTTACTCCATCGTAATCATAACCTTCCGGTATCGGTGGACTTATTTCATTTCGCAGCCCCAAATAACTAGGGATGCCCTCTCCAGTAAAATAAGCTATATCGGTCACCAAGGCACCCTGTTGCAGCAGGTATTGGTTGCGGGCTAAATATTTCAACCAGGCCTTCGAGTGAAAAAACCATGTATTGTGCCGCTGGAAGTGATTTCCCCACCTGCCAAGTGTAAAACCGGGCGCTAAATCGTAAGGTTGATGCACAAAAGTATGCAGCACAAATTGATTAACCCCCATCGTGAAAGCCTCGTCACCAATCTTCTTTAATTGAAATGGTGTATTCCCCCACAATTCCCCGGCACCCGTAAATGACTCAGCCGCCACTACAGTTTTACCCATTGAATTGGCCACTGATGCCGCATTCTTACAGTCGGCACGAGGCGTACCCTCATTGGACCAAAATTCACCCATGGGCACATCTGTATGCTGATGATATAAGATGGGATCGTACAAATAATGCTGCATACCAGAACCTTCACCCAAAACAATTACTCCTTGTTCTTTCACCACCTGATGCATAACGGCCCAGTACTTTTCACTTATCATCTCTGCTATAGTTTTTCGTACATCCCACAAAAACTTATCGGAATGATCATAAGACTCAATAATCCTGCCTCCAGTCATCACCGGTAACCAGGGAATTAATGAGTAGCCTCTTCTTTGTGCAAATTCTTTTTCGAATCCATCGGTCCAGTTCTGAATACCGGCCTCCCAGCTTTCCATCTGTACAAAATCAATTGGTTTACCAATTAACTTCCGCGATTCTTCTATTACCTTTAAAGTATATCCTTCAAAATGTTTTCGGGTCGCATCTGCATTCATTTTGTCGCTTTCGTAGCCTCTGCCTTCTTCAGTTGCAGGTCCATTGGTACGAAGCGTTGAGGTATATCCTATCCTTTTTATCAGCCATTTGCCTTTGGGTGCAATCCATTGTAGAATTCCATCACTGTTTAAATTCGAGGTTATATTGATTACTTCATCTTTTTTGTTTACCCAATCCTGTGTTACCATATCGTTTGGTTTGTGTGCAAGCTCTTTTATAAAAATCTGTTGCTTATCATGCCTTATCCGTTTGGAAAAGCCGCTTTTTGCTTCCCACTGCGTCAGCAGGGGTGCCTGGTAAAATTCTATTTCCGGTAGGGATAAGATGTTGCTGCTCATAGTGCCTCTCGATAAAATGTTTTCATCCAATTCAAATACAGCTTTAATGAATCGCTTCTCTATAGCATCAAAAGTAAAGGTTGCTGATTTGACATGACCTTCATTCTTATAATTTAAAGGAAGATAATTGCCAATGCTTTTGAAATCCTTACCATCATCAGAAACAAAAAATCTCAATCGGCTTTCCGAATGGAGATCAGCTTCTTTTATATAAACCTTGGCCGACCTCAATTCTTTTACAGTGCCCAAATCAAAAACAAATTGAACACCTTCAGAGCCCACAGTAAAAGTCACCCCTTTTTCTAAATCACCGTCAGCGATTGATCTAACCACTCCTGATATATCAGATTCAACTTGGGTAATTTTCAAGGGCTTTTCATTTGGCAGCATTGGTACCGCCAGCACAGCGATATCTTTGTAAATGATATTATGATCAGGGGTAGAGAGTTGAAGCTCCACTGTTTTTCCACCATCAACAATAGTATCTCTCCACACCAATTTCTTCATTGATTGCTCAATGGGTATCCAAGGTCCTCCTGACATCCCCCAGCCATCTGAATTGAATATGCCGAATTTCAGCCCTAATCTATCCGCCTCTGTTATAGAAAATCGCATATGATCCCACCAATTATCCGAATTAAATTTTATCTCACCTTTAGGCTGTAAACCCACACTAAACATTATGGCACCACCCAAGCCAACCTCTTTCATAGCGGTCAAGTCTTTGGTGATGCCATCTTTGCTAACATTGCCGTTCATCCAATGCCACCATGT
>JBGTGG010000046.1:0-4102 GCA_041746855.1 Cyclobacteriaceae bacterium
TTGGAATGGCGTAGCGTATCGATTTCAAGGGAACCTCTATCAAAACTAAAGATGGACAATTCATTTGAAACCGCCTATACAGTAGATTCACAATCTATCCTAAAAAAGCTTGATTTTTTTTTAAGGTACGGTATCTTGATGTTCGATACTAGATGCTGGATCCTGGTCGCTGTTTGCTAGACACCCGTATCCAGAATCTAGTATCCAGTATCATTTCAATGCTAAGGACTATCTACTCAAGACTATTTACTAAACCGAAACCTATGATGCGTTCATTACAATCTTTACTTTCATTACTGCTAATATTTTTTGCTAGCACAGGCTTTGCTCAAACGCTGGACATGGAAAAACTAAAAGGCATGAAGCCGCGGGCGATTGGTCCTGCCGGCATGAGTGGTCGAATTACGGCTATTGATGTTGTCATTTCCAATCCGGATATTATATATGCGGGTGCTGCTTCCGGAGGCGTTTGGAAATCCACCAGTGGAGGTGTTACATGGGAACCAATTTTTGATAAAGAGACCACGCTTTCTATTGGCGCGATTGCCATCCAACAAGATAATCCTTCCGTCATTTGGGTTGGGACCGGTGAAGGCAATCCGCGAAATAGTTTAAATGGTGGATACGGACTTTACCGCAGTTTTGATGCCGGTAAATCCTGGACGTTGATGGGGCTTGAAAAGACCAGAAATATTCATCGTATAATCATCGATCCAAAAAATCCGAACACTGTTTATGTTGGAGCCATTGGTTCACCTTGGGGAGAGCATCCGGAGCGAGGTGTTTTTAAAACGACCGATGGAGGCCAAACATGGGAGAAGAGTTTGTTTGTCGATAATAAAACCGGGTGTGCTGAGTTGGTGATGGATCCTGCCAATCCGAATAAATTAATTGCGTCTATGTGGCAACACAGAAGAACGCCTTGGGATTTTACTTCCGGTGGTCCGGGATCAGGAATGTTCATCACCTTTGATGGCGGTAAAACCTGGACGAAAAAAACAGACAAAGATGGTTTGCCGGAAGGCGACTTAGGTCGGATGGGATTGGCGATTGCCAGAAGTAATCCGGATATTATTTATGCATTAGTAGAGGCAAAGAAAAACGCATTGTACAAATCAACTGATGGTGGTTTTAAGTGGAGAAAAATAAATGATAAAGATGAAATCGGAAACCGTCCGTTTTATTATTATGAGATTTATGTTGATCCATTAAATGAAAACAGGATTTACTCTATCTTTTCGGTTGTCAATATTTCTGAAGATGGCGGAGAATCCTTTCATCAATTCCTTCCGTATTCAGGCGTGCACCCCGACCACCATGCATGGTGGATACATCCTACCGATCCGAGTTTTATTGTAGAAGGAAATGATGGGGGTTTAAATATTTCTTATGATCGCGGAAAGACCTGGCGCTTTGTTGAAAATATTCCGGTAGCGCAACCGTATCATGTTGCAGTGGATATGGACCATCCCTACAATGTATATGGCGGTATGCAAGACAATGGTTCGTGGGTTGGCCCAGCGTATGTTTGGAAAAATGGTGGCATCCGCAACAGCTACTGGCAAGAAGTGATGTTTGGCGATGGCTTCGATATGATGGCCGATCCGGACAACAGCCGATTTGGTTATGCCATGTCGCAGCAAGGAAATGTAGGACGATACGATCGCGAAACCGGATATGTTCAAAACATAAAACCCACACATCCTGACCCGATGATTAAATTGCGTTTCAACTGGAATTCAGCAATCGCGCAAGATCCAAAAAATAGTGCTACCATTTTTTACGGGAGCCAGTTTGTACACAAGAGCACTGACAAAGGAAATACGTGGCAAATAATCTCTCCTGATTTAACAACGAATGACCCATCAAAACAAAAACAGCAGGAGAGTGGTGGCTTGACCATTGATGCTACCGGTGCTGAAAACCACACCACCATTTTAGCAATTGAACCCAGTGCGGTGGATAACAATGTGATTTGGGTAGGCACTGATGATGGGAAAGTACAATTGACAAAAGATGGTGGAAAGAATTGGACAGAGGTAACTTCGAAAATCACGGGTATGCCAAAAGGTGCATGGGTTCCGCAGATCCGGGCTTCTGCAAAGAAAGCAGGTGAGGCCTATGTGATTGTAAATAATTACCGACAGTTTGATTTTAAACCGTATTTGTTTCGCACGCGCGATTTTGGCCAAACATGGGAAAGCTTGGTTACTGCTGCACAAGTAGGGGAAAATGCATACACGTTGGGCCTGGTGCAAGATCCGATTGAACCTAAATTAGTGTTCCTCGGTACCGAGAGCGGATTGTTTGTTTCCATTGATGAAGGAAAAAACTGGACACGCTGGACGAACGGTTTTCCTGCCGGAGTTCCTACGATGGATTTAGTGATCCATCCGCGTGAACATGATTTGGTGATCGCAACTTTCGGTCGCGCGTTTTATGTGTTGGATGACATTCGACCGTTGCGGGAGTTAGCGCAGAAAGGCGGACAGTTGTTGAATAGCACTGTGCATATTTTTCCGGCACCGGATGCGTATCTCGCAGCCACCATTCAGCCGGAAGGAATACGCTTTCTTGCAGACGCAATGTTTGAAGGGGAGAACAGGCCGACAGGTGCATTGATTACGTATGTGATCAATAAACCGGAAGGAAAGAAAACAGAAACTCTGGCTGCTGATCAAAAGAAGGGAAAGAAATCAAGTGATGCGGTGCCAATAGTGGAGAATAAAAATGACAAAATAACCACTGCGAAATTTGATTCATTAACACTTGAAGTAATGAATGCGAAAGGAGAAATAATCCGCACGATAAAACGGAAAGCACCTGAAGAGTCGGGAATGTTGCGGATGACGTGGGATTTATCAGAGAAAGGTGTTAGTTCACCTTCTAGGAATGAAAGACCAGGACGCGGTGGTTTCGAGCCAAGGGGCATGAGTGTATTGCCGGGCACATACACGCTTAGGCTTTCTTTTGGTGATCAAAAAGATTCGACCACAATTGTTGTGAAAGCTGATCCGCGAATTGAGATGAGCGATGCTGTTCGCCAGGCGCGGTATGCAATGGCAAAAGATGTAGAGAAGCTTACGGAATTGACCAGTGATGCAATGAAGCGTTTGCGTGAGTCATTGGTGGTGGCAGATGAATTTGAGAAGAAAATAAAAGAAGCAAAGCGTGATGACTTAAAAACTGCACAAGAGAAAACAAAAGCTGTTAAAGATTCCATCAATTCCCTTATGGATTTTATTGTGGGGAAAGAGGATAAGCGTCAAGGCCTGACGCGTAGCTCCGATCCTACCACCAATTCATTTCTTTTTACAGCAAGACGGTATATTGGTTCACCCATAACACCGATAAACGAAACCGACAGACAAGTTTATAAACAAGCAGAAGAGCGGGTAACAGAAACGCTTGCTAAAGTGAATACTTTCTTTGACGGTGCATGGAAAGAATACCGTACGATGATGGAAGGTATAAACCTTTCACCGTTTAAAGATTACGAGCCGATCAAGAAGTGATATTAATTTTTAATAGTCATAAGCCCACTCCTTAACTTAAGGGATGGGCTTTTTTTTGGAGAATACAATCTTTCGTGGTAATTTTCAAATGGATACTACTTTACATATTTTTAAATGTGTTGCGATTATTAAAATTCAGCATGCAAGGCTTACTTTAATTTCCAATGAAAAACATAGTCATCATTTTTCTTTTAATGGGGATTTCCTTCGGAGCAGCAGCCCAAAAGAATGTTGTAAAGGGAACTGCGTTCTTTTTTCCCATACCTACAGTGTTTGCGATTGGGGGTGGCTACGAACGAATGATCACGGATCAGGTATCGCTTCAAATAAATTATAAGTACTTACAGTATCAAATGCTATCCAAGGAGTATGATGGTAATGTGAATTACGGTTTTACTCCTGAGTTGCGGTATTATTTTGGTCCCCAGGAAAATTTCCGAAATCAAATATTTGTCGGGTTGTTTACCGAATTTTTAAAATTCAAGGATTTCAATGATGAGGATTCAGGTGTCACTGAAAGCTATGTTGGCGATTCAGAAGGGGATATGATCAATCCTGGTATTCTGTTCGGTAAGAATTTTAGCATG
>JBGTGG010000047.1:0-25590 GCA_041746855.1 Cyclobacteriaceae bacterium
TTACCCTTGGCGGGAAATTAATGGTGCGCGTAAAGAAAACGGATATCGACAAGCGACTTATTGATTTGGAATTTGCATGACAGAAATAAAAGAGATTCAATCACTCATCGAGAAGGAAATAAAAAATCAGGCTTTTGGAAAAAAGCCTGATTCATTATATGAGCCTATTCGTTACCTAATGAATTTAGGCGGCAAGCGCTTACGGCCATTGCTTACGGTATTGGCCTATTCACTTTACAAAAGGGATGTAAAGAAAATCATTCCGTATGCTGTCGCTGTTGAGACGTTCCACAATTTCACCTTGATGCATGACGACATCATGGACAAAGCCCCGTTGCGCAGAGGTAAGGCAACGGTTCATAAAAAATGGAATGTAAATACCGCTATCCTTTCCGGGGATGTGATGTTAGTCAAGGTGTATGAAATGTTCAACAAGCTGGAAGCATCAAAGGCACAAGCGGTTACTAAAATTTTCAATGCGTGTGCCGCTGAAGTCTGTGAGGGCCAACAATGGGACATGGAGTTTGAAAAACTGAGCAACGTTTCCGAAAAGGATTATCTACTAATGATCCGGCAAAAAACCGCTGTGTTGCTGGGTTTTAGTCTTGAGCTTGGAGCCCGCCTTGCGGATGCACCCGAAGAAGATTGCAAAGCGTTGAGAAATTTTGGCATTTCAATTGGCATCGGATTTCAATTAAAAGATGACCTGTTGGATGTATACGGTGATGCAAAAAAAGTAGGCAAGCAGGTGGGCGGTGATATTATCGCCAACAAAAAAACATATTTGCTCATCAAAGCATTGGAAAAAGCCAATGTAAAACAAAAAAAAGAAATCAACTTTTGGCTGGCTGCAAACCGTTCATCAAAAAAAGAAAAAGTACGTGCTGTTACAACCCTGTACAATGATTTGGGAATTGACACCTTGACACAAAAGAAAGCCGATTCCTTTTTTAAGAAAGGATTCAAACAACTGGATGGTGTGCGTGTGCGCGATGAAAAGAAAAAATTGCTTTCACATTTTACTCATGTGCTAATCGAGCGCCAGCACTGATAAGCCTTTCCCTTTAAAGAAAGAAATTCCATCCTACTTTGATCCGTTTACCTGCTATTCTCAAAAGGAATATTCTCTATATTACGTCCTGAAAAAACCGAACTTATTAATTTCGACCTATGACATCGCGTATTTATCCCAGCCTTTCCTTAATGATGTTCCTCCAATTTTTCATCTGGGGATCATGGTTCGTAACGTTGGGCTCCTACCTTAATTTCAATTTGAGTGCTACCGGATTGCAGATTTCCAATGTGTTTTCAACGCAATCGTACGGTGCAATTATTGCGCCTTTTATTATTGGATTGATTGCTGACCGGTATTTTAATGCTGAAAAAATATTGGGTGCGCTCCATCTTATAGGAGCGGTTCTTATGTATCTCATGTATCAAAGCACAGACATCACGTTGTTCTTTCCCTATGCACTTGTCTACATGATTTTGTACATGCCGACCCTGGCGCTAGTGAATACGGTTTCATTTCGTCAGATTGATAATCCGGAAAAACAATTTGCTAAAATTCGCATTTGGGGCACCATCGGTTGGATTGTTGCGGGACTGGCGATTAGTTATATCTTCCATTGGGATGCAGACGAACAAGCAAAAGCAGGCGCTTTACGCAATACGTTCTTAATGGCATCAATAACCTCTTTGGTACTGGGGCTCTTTAGCTTCACCCTTCCCAAAACACCTCCTACACAAGACCGTTCTCAGAAAAGTAGTATCAGTGAAATTTTGGGATTGAATGCATTGAGTTTGCTAAAGGATAAAAACTTTTTAGTCTTCTTCATCTCCTCTATTCTTATTTGTATTCCGCTAGCATTCTACTATCAGAATGCCCAGCCGTTTTTGCAAAATATTGGCGTAGCGAATCCAACAGCAAAGATGTCGATCGGCCAAATGTCGGAAGCGTTATGTCTTTTGTTAATCCCCTTTTTCTTTTCGCGCTATGGTGTAAAGAAAACAATCTTAGCCGGCATGTTCGCCTGGGCTTTGCGCTATGTATTGTTTGCCTTTGGTGATGCGGGAAGTGGTACCTGGATGTTAATCATGGGGATAGCCCTCCACGGAATTTGTTATGATTTCTTTTTTGTTGCCGGACAAATTTACACCGATGCGAAAGCAGGAGTTAAATTTAAAGGAGCAGCGCAAGGGTTGATTACCTTAGCAACGTATGGTGTGGGCATGCTCATCGGTTTTTGGGTAGCCGGTTATGTTACCGATATGTATACCTCACCGGAAGGATTGAATTGGCAGTCGATCTGGATTGCTCCTGCAGGACTTGCCTTTGTGATTTTCTTAATGTTCATGCTTGTGTTTAAAGATGATAAGAAAGTAACTGTTTAATTTTTATTTTTTTACGATTTTCTTCAACGACAAAAGAATAAACTTCAATTGGTTAACATTAAAAAGTGATGCGAAAAATTTCAATGCTTGGTTCGGGTTTTATTGGAAGATTTTATGCCGATTCCATTCAAGGATACAGAAGTAAGGACAAAATTGTAAGTATCTATTCGCGTAAAGTAGAGAGCACCAGGAAATTTGCTGAAGACTATGATGTAGCACACACCACAACGGAAATGGAAGAATCCATTAGCCATCCGGATGTGGATACCGTTTGTATTGCGCTGCCAAATAATCTGCATGAAGAGGCAGTGGCGTTATGTTGTAAACACAAGAAAGCGGTGATCTGCACGAAGCCATTAGGAAGAAATGCAGCAGAAGCAAAGCGCATGTTGGAGGCTGTAGAAAAGGCCGGGATTTTTCATGGCTATCTTGAAGATCTGGTCTACACACCGAAATTTATCAAAGCAGAAGAAAGCGTTCGTCAAGGTTCACTGGGTAGAATTCTTTGGGCAAAATCCAGAGAGACGCATCCCGGTCCGCACAGCGATTGGTTCTGGGATATCGAACAAGCGGGTGGTGGCTGTATTCTTGATCTGGGTTGTCATTGTGTAGAAATTGCACGATCGTACATTGGCAAAGACATCAAACCGATGGAGGTAATGTGCTGGGCCGACACACAAGTGAAACCTATCGATGCAGAAGACCACGCCATTGGACTTGTGAAATATGAAAATGGCGCGATCGGTCAGTTTGAAGTCAGCTGGACTTTTCGTGGTGGCCTCGACTTACGCGATGAGGTGATGGGAACTGAAGGCACGATCTGGATCAATAGTTTTTTACGTACCGGTTTTGAAATGTTCACCTCCGGCAAAGGAGCCGACTATGTTTCCGAAAAAGCGGAAAGCAATTCAGGTTGGTTGTTCCCGGTGGGTGATGAACTGAATGAACTTGGTTACAACCATATGTTCATGGACATGTTCGATGCAATTGAAAAAGGAGAACAGCCAAAAGAAACATTTTATGATGGCTATGTAGTAAATGCCATATTAGATGCTGCTTATCTCTCTGCAAAATCAAAACAATGGGAACCTGTTAATCTGGATATTTGGAGAGGAAAAGAAGGGGTAACGAAAGATGATCATCTTCAAGAATATGATGCAGATTATTTTTTGATCAAAGAAGAAGTGACACACTTCGGAACGAAAAAAATAATTATTAAGCACAAAACGACTGGAGCAATTTCAGAGAAAACGATTGAATAATTTTTCACGCAAAGTGCGAAAAGAAGGCGCCAAGCACGCGAAGATCTTCAGGGTGACAAATCACTAATCTAAAATCAATTTAATGTTTTTTCTCTTGCGTTCTCTGCGATAAACTTTGTGATCTTTGCGTGAAAATTTTTTAAAACAACGCTACAAACTTTTTACTCAATTCCGCTCGGGAATACTTTTGTTCCGCCAATTTTCTTGAAGCATCTGAATATTCTTCTAACATAGATTTGTCAGAAAGAAACGGTTTTATCTTTTTACAAAACTCTTCTGGGTTTTTAGGATCAACATAAAACCCGCAGGCATGATCTTCAATTTCCTTTTTGATCCAGCCACCAAAATTCACCACGATCAATTTTCCGGCTGCAAGCCCATCAAAGTATTTGTTGGGCGATCCGGTTTCCAGAATGGGAAAAGGCTGATAGGATATAAAGCACGCATCAGTAATATTTAATATTTCCCTCACACCTTCCCTATTTTTAAATCCCACAAAAGAAAGGTTTGCAAGTTTTAACTCCGCTGCCAAATTTTTTAATCTTTCTAACATAGCACCATCACCGCAGAGCAAAAATTGAACAGGCAAATTCAGTAGTTGGCTTTTGTGCGCACAGCGAACAAAATATTCTAACCCATTCGCTAGGCCTAAAGAACCAATATAGGAGACCACAAATTTTCCATCAGGATTTAATTGTTGAAGGAGTCCTGGATTCTTTTCGGCAGGGAAATAGAAATCTGCATCCGCCATGTTGGGAATGACAGAAACAGAAACACCGGGTTGTTTTTTTTCAATGGCTTCCTTAATCGATTCTGAGAGCGCCACTACTTTTGCAGCCTTTCGGTACACCAACTTTTCAAACCAAAGAAGCAAATTCTTAAATATTGGGTTTTTAATAAACCCCAGTTGGATTGGAGCGTCTGGCCATAAGTCGCCAACTTCAAACAGAAATGGGATTTTATAAAACCGTTTTATCCAAAGAGCAGCCAGCCCAATGGTGAGCGGTACAGAAATAGCGTAAACAATGTCAGCTTTTTTAAAGAGTCTGGGTCGCTTTATAATTCCAAATACAAACACGAGGAATGACCAGCTACGGGCAGAAAACCCAAACCTGTTGTCGTACGGAACGGGCAGATAATAAACAGTAATTCCTTCTTCTTCGAGGCAGGAAAAAGAACCCTTGTGTGCAGTAATCACTGTGACTTTTTTTCCGGCATCCAGCAGCGCTTTCGCGAGGTAATAGGATCGGATTGCCCCTCCACTGGATGGTGTATTAAAATGTTGATGAAGGATTACTACTTGCACGATGCAAATAAAAGGAAACGAGTCGAATGTAACGGACTCGCCCGAAATGAATGTATAACATTCTTAATCTCCACCAGATTGTGGAGATCATTTTCTTAATGAAAGGGTACTAGTGCTTTTCTTTTACAGCACTACGCGCATAACTCATGATGGCGAGCAGTGATTTCGAAGAGGGCTCAAGACGAACCTGATCGATTTCTGATTTCCCTTCACACAATTGAAGGTACTTCCTTTTTAAATCAGGATCATTGAGAAGGGCTTTCCGGATTTCCTCAGCCTCCTTCTCCGGAGTCTCGTGGTATAAATACCGCATTAAATCGTTCTGGGTAAAGGTCTTTGTCATAGGCGCTGTTTTTTATCATTTTCTTTCTCAAATTAATTAAGGCATACCGCATCCGACCCAAGGCCGTGTTGATGGATACACCAGTTCGGTCAGCAATTTCCTGGAAACTCATATCCAGGTAATGCCGCATTATCAAAACATGTTTTTGCTCAACGGGCAACTCCCGTATGAGGCTTCTGATTTTCGCCTTGGCATCCTTTGCCAATTGCTTCGACTCAATCGAGTTATCGGCAAAATTTAGCGTATTGAAAATCTGGCTTCCATCCTCCAGGATAATTTCCGGATGACGTTTGTTCTTCCGGAAATGATCGATTGCCAAATTATGGGCAATCCGTCCTATCCATGGCGCAAATTTTCCTTCTTCATTATACCTTCCGTCTTGAATGGTGCGAATCGCTTTTATAAACGTTTCTTGCAATAAGTCTTCTGCGACATACCGATCCTTCACGATCAAATATATGGCTGTATAGATTTTCGACTTATGTCGACCAAGAAGTTCTTCGAAAGCCTTCTCGTCACCATTCTGATAAAGCGCAACCAATTGGCTGTCACTGCATCTGCTCTTCCTCATGTATCTCTCTTTTAGGTAACGTAGAGGTGTTTGTCGATAGTGTGTGGGCTAGTTTTTATTTGTTTGAGATCGAAAAGGTAAAAAATTTTGTGTTCTGCACAAAAATAATTTGAAAAAATGTTGCCTTCAATAATATTTCTTTGCCTAATTGTCCTCGAATTAAAAAGATTCCTTTAAAAAATAGTATGGCAAACAAAAACCGGGTTATTAAATCGCTTGAAACCGTTTCGGACGAACTAAAAGCCTTTATCAAACAACAGTATCCCAATGGATACGAAGACAGCATTACGAGAATTCAAAATGCCAAACGCGAGTCAATTTTTGTGTTTCCATTGGAAACCGAAGAAACGGCCTATCTGATTAAAGTCACGGCTACCAAAAACAGCGCGGGCGGGTACGACATAGAATCAGAAGAAAAAGACGAGTTTAATGATGATGATGACTATAAAGCCGCGGATGCGGATGGTGATGAGGCAGACACTGATCCAAGTTACGATCCTGATTTTGATAATTAATCAGTAGATATTTCTTTACTTTTGAACACCATCCTCGCAGATGGTGTTTCTATTTTTTAAGCACCCAAATTCCCCATGCCCTCCACTTACGTTGAAAACGACATTTCCCTGGATGACCTTGACCCTAGGAAATTTATAATCATCAAACGCGCCCGGGTCAATAACCTCAAAAACCTCAGCGTGGCCATCCCGAGGAATAAACTGGTCGTGATCACCGGCCTTTCGGGATCAGGCAAGTCTTCGCTGGCTTTTGATACACTTTTTGCGGAAGGCCAGCGGATGTATGTGGAGAGTTTGAGTTCTTACGCCCGCCAATTTTTGGGTCGGATGGAGAAGCCGGAAGTAGATTACATTCGTGGGGTTTCCCCGGCCATTGCCATTGAACAAAAGGTAAACACCAGAAATCCGCGTTCTACAGTAGGCACCAGCACCGAGATTTATGATTATCTGAAACTGTTTTTTGCCAGGATTGGAAAAACCTATTCACCGGTAAGTAAAAAACTTGTCACGCGTGATACGGTGACCTCTGTTGTAGAGTACATCAATACGTTACCGGCCAATAGCAGGATTATGATCGCCTGTCCATTGACAGTTTTGAAAGAGCGGAAGTTTGATGGCGAGTTGAAATTATTATTGAGCAAAGGTTTCGCGAGGATCCTGGTAGATGGAGAACCTGTATTTATTGAAGATTACCTCGCATCAAAAAAGAAACTCGCAAAAGAAAGCGAAGTCGAAATTTTGATTGACCGGGCTTCTACCAATCCCGATGATGAAGATCTGACTTTTCGCCTGAGCGACTCGGTGCAAACTGCCTTCTTTGAAGGGCATGGTGATGCGGTGGTGTATCATGAAAAAGAAAAGAAAACCTTCTCCGATCGATTTGAATTGGATGGGATAAAATTTACCGAACCAAGCGTCAATCTCTTCACTTTTAACAATCCATACGGAGCTTGCCGCACATGCGAAGGCTTTGGAAAAGTATTGGGCATTGATGAAGATTTGGTTTTGCCCGACAAATCGCTTTCTGTTTTTGAAGGGGTTATAGCACCATGGCGTACGGAAGCGATGAGCAAATGGCTAACACCTTTATTGAAGAATGGAATCAAATTCGATTTCCCTATACATCGGCCGTACAGTGATTTAACGGATGAGGAAAAAGATATCCTTTGGAAAGGCAACAAATATTTTGAAGGGATCGATAGCTTCTTCAAGTACCTGGAATCGAAATTGCATAAAATCCAATATCGTGTCATGCTTTCCCGCTACCGCGGAAGAACCAATTGCCCGGATTGCCGTGGCACACGATTACGAAAAGATGCTTCGTATGTGAAGATTAAGGATACTTCCATTATTGATATAGTACTGTGGCCAATCGAAGATGTACTCGTCTTTTTTGAAAAATTAAAGCTCAATGAATTCGATCAAAAAGTATCCGATCGAATTGTTACAGAGATCAAAACACGGATTGAATACCTGGTGAAAGTAGGGCTTGGTTATCTTACTTTAAACCGCCTCACGTCATCGTTATCAGGAGGTGAGTATCAGCGGATCAAATTAGCTACTTCGTTAGGAAGCGCTTTGGTGGGATCGATGTACATCATGGACGAGCCCAGCATTGGCTTACACCCACGGGACACCGCCCGAATGATTGAAGTACTAAAATCACTTCGCGATTTAGGAAACACGGTGATTGTAGTAGAGCACGAAGAAGAAATCATGCGCGAAGCCGATCAACTCATTGACATCGGGCCAGATGCAGGATCGCATGGTGGTGAACTGGTTTTTCAGGGTACGATGAAGGACCTTAAAACAAAAGGTAATTCACACACAACAAAATATTTAAATGGTGAAGAGTCAATCCGCATTCCAGCGACAAGAAGGAAGTGGAAGGACTCTGTTACTGTTTTCGGTGCACGGGAAAACAACCTTAAAAACCTCACCGTAAAATTTCCGCTAGGGGTGCTTACGGTTGTGACGGGTGTAAGTGGATCCGGAAAATCCACATTGATCAAAAAAATCCTCTATCCGGCATTAGGCCGCTTAAGCGGAACGGTATCGGAATCCCCGGGCAAATATGATAAACTCGAGGGTGATATCAGCCAGGTAACTGCTGTGGAGTTTGTAGATCAAAATCCAATCGGAAAATCATCGCGATCAAATCCGATCAGTTATATCAAAGCATATGATGTCATCCGGCAATTATATTCTGAACAACCCCTTGCAAAACAACGGGGTTACAAACCTTCCCACTTCTCTTTTAATGTGGATGGCGGGCGTTGCGAAACCTGCCAGGGCGAAGGCGAAATAAAAGTGGAGATGCAATTCATGGCCGACATCCTGTTGAATTGCGAAAGTTGTCATGGCAAACGTTTTAAGCAGGAAGTACTGGAGGTTGTTTATAAGGATAAAAATATTGCGGAAGTATTAGACCTTACGGTGGAAGAAGCACTTGATTTTTTTGCTGACAATAAATCCATACACAATAAAATATCACTACTGAACGATGTCGGATTGGGCTATGTAAAATTAGGACAATCCTCAAACTCGCTTAGTGGCGGTGAGGCGCAGCGCGTAAAACTTGCTTCCTTTCTTGGTAAAAATTCTTCCGATAGCAACCATACGGTTTTCATTTTCGATGAGCCTACTACCGGATTGCACTTTCATGATATCGCAAAACTTTTAAAAGCCATCAATGCATTGGTGGACGAGGGCCATACCGTAATCATTATCGAACACAATATGGAAATCATCAAATGTGCCGATTGGGTGATCGACCTTGGGCCTGAAGGTGGTGAAAAGCTGGGTGGAAATTTAGTATTTGAGGGAACACCCGAGCAAATGAAGAAAGAAAAGAAAGGTTATACAGCGGGGTTTCTTCAAAAGAAGCTTTAAGAAAAAATAATCTTAAGATTTATATTCATTTTGCAGGAACAAATAATTTTGGATCAATATCAATATTGATTGAAAATGATGTATAGGTCAGTGTAGAATAGAGTAGTCTACTCTTAAATTCTTTAACCGTACCCGGTATTAAGTATCCATCAAACTCCTTGTAATCAGAAAGTACCCAATAGATATCTGTTTGTGGAAAGTAAATTGCTTCTAATAGATACGTTGAGGGATTAAACAATAAAAAATGTTCATCTGTTTTAGTTTTTATTCTGACTTCCAGTAATTCATAAGTCTTACCAGGTATTACTTTCCAATCATTTAATTCAATTTCTGTACTTTCTTTCACATATTGTTGAATGCGAATTGGATAAAATTCAAACCAAACATTCTTCTTAGGCTTTGATTCAATAACAGGCATACCTTTAATCAATATGACATGTTTATTGGGCAGGAAATAAAAGAGGCTAGTGATATCAGCGAATAGCGAATCGCTATAAAGCTCTTCCCGCTGATGGTCTGGCCAAACCTTCCACATTTTTTTATAGATAGGTGGGTTCGTGTTCATCAAATTAACACTTGACTGAAAGGAAGCCACATCAAAATAACCAACACTTGTTGCATAAGCTGATTTAATCAGTAACCATTTTGAGGGATCACCATTGGAGACAGTTTCCAGATAACTATTGATTACTTCTTTTCCTGTTTGTCCAAACAACTGAGTATTAACATGAAGAAAAAGGTAAAAATAAATTTGACCTTTAATTATTTTTCGTGTTATGGATTTAACAATTTTCATCGAACCATTAAAATAACTTAAAAGCTAACCTGAAAAATCTTAGACCTATCAATCAACAATCTTATCGTAAGAAGCCACAATACCCTTAATCAGCGAACTGCTAAACCCCTGATGTTCCATCTCGTTAAGTCCTGCTATTGTACAGCCCATAGGTGTCGTTACTTTATCAATCTCGGCTTCCGGATGACGATTGCCTTTCAGCAAAAGTTCAGCAGATCCTTTTACCGTTTGTGCCGCTATTAAACTTGCCGTCTTTGCATCAAATCCTATTTCGATGCCTCCTTGTGTAGCTGCGCGAATAAAACGTAGTGCATAGGCAATACCACAGGCACCTAAAACAGTAGCGGCATCCATTAATTTTTCATCAATCGCTATCGCAATTCCCAATTGCTCAAAAAGGGAAGTGACATAGGTGACCTGATCTGCGTTGGCTTGTTGATGGCACAAACAGGTTATCGATTCCTGAATAGCAATGGCCGTGTTTGGCATCGCCCTGAAAATTGGAATTTCATTTCCTAAGATTTCTTCCAGGTCTTTTAAGAAAACTCCGGTCACAACGCTGATCACTAGATGCTTTTTTGGATCAAATACTGCCTTTAACCCAAGCAGAATCTCCTTTACATTGTAAGGCTTAACGGCAACAATGATGATATCACTATTTTGGATTGCTGATACATTATCACTGGTAACAGTGGCTCCTAACTTTGCCAGCGGTTGCAGATCTTCCGTATGCCTGCGTGTAATCGTAATCTGTGTTGCAGCAACAAAATCACTTTTTATCAACCCCTCTGCAATGGCGGAGCCTAAATTTCCCCCTCCAATGATGGCAATCTTTTTAGTTTTCATTTCTTCTGATTCAATTGACCGATAAGTTACTTAGGTTTTAAGTTTTTTACATCCTCCCCTTTTATAAATCAATTCATAAACATTTCCTAAATCGTTTGCAGTCAAATTACTTCTCGTAAATTGTATTCCAAATTGCATAACTATGGCACAAAATGAAATCCTTGATCGCATTAAACAACGAAATCCTAACGAACCTGAATTTCTACAGGCTGCTGAGGAAGTAATCAGTTCGCTAATGCCTGTTCTTGATAAACATCCGGAATTCAAAAGGTTAAAAATCCTGGACCGCATCCTGGAACCCGAGCGGTTGATTTCTTTTCGTGTAACCTGGTTGGATGACAAAGGTGAAGTGCAGATCAACAGAGGCTATCGTGTTCAAATGAACAGTGCCATCGGTCCGTATAAAGGCGGCATTCGATTCCATCCTTCCGTGACCCCCAGCATTTTAAAGTTTCTGGCTTTCGAACAAATTTTTAAAAATGCATTGACCGGAATTCCGATGGGCGGAGGAAAGGGGGGTTCTGATTTTGATCCGAAAGGAAAGTCAGACAACGAAATCATGAAATTTTGCCAGGCGTTTATGGGTGAACTTTCACGTCACATCAGCCATCGACTGGACGTTCCGGCCGGTGATATTGGCGTTGGGGGCAGGGAGATTGGCTACATGTTTGGCGCGTATAAAAAAATCAAGAATGAATTTACCGGTGTATTCACAGGAAAAGGAATTGGTTGGGGAGGAAGTTTAATTCGTACCGAAGCAACTGGATACGGGTTAATCTACTTTGCCGAAAACATGTTGCACACAAAAGGGGATTCGATAAAAGGGAAAACCTGTTTGGTTTCTGGATCCGGTAACGTAGCACAGTATGCAATCGAAAAAATTATTCAACTGGGGGGTTTACCCATTACTGCTTCCGACTCAGGTGGATTCATTCATGATGCAAATGGGATAACGCAAGAAAAATTGGAATTCCTCAAAGACCTTAAAAACAATCGGAGAGGAAGGATCAGTGAGTATGCCGATAAATTTAAAGAGGCAAAGTATGTAGAAGATAAAAATGAAGAGCATAATCCGATTTGGAACATAAAAGCTGATTGTGCTTTTCCGTGTGCAACCCAAAACGAAATCAACGCAAAGGACGCAACTAATTTGGTGAAGAACGGAATCAAATTATTGGGCGAAGGCGCTAACATGCCTACCACCATTGATGGTATTAATATCGTTATCGAAAACAATGTGATGTACTCTCCCGGAAAGGCTTCAAATGCGGGTGGTGTTGCAACCTCCGGACTTGAAATGACCCAAAATTATATGGGCCAGAATTGGACACGCGAAGAGGTTGACGCGAAATTAAAAGACATCATGAAAAATATTCATGACACCTGTCTGGCTGCCGCCAATGAATATGGCCATCCGGGAAACTACATGATAGGTGCCAATATTGCCGGGTTTTTAAAGGTTGCGAATGCAATGAAAGCACAAGGCGTGATTTAATCTTGCTGGATTTCCTTTCGCTTATAAAAAATCAAATGCGGTATTTTGCCTTTCGCATATTCACTTACTGTAAAGTAGCCTTTGCCATAAAAATCAAAGGCGATTGCTTCACCCTGGGGTTCTTGGGAGTACGGTAAAACCCTGGCAGAACTTTCAAAGATGAATGAAAATGGTTGTGATATATCCCGGGTCCAGTAATAAACATTTTCATAATTCTTGATAAGAAGTTCTGAACCATCGGAGGAAATATCCGCTGCTGTGATCTGTGTAAACGGAAGTTTAAATAAAAATTTAGCTTCCGTGAATTGATTCCCACTTGGCCAATTCTCAATTTCATACAGGTTGATTTCCTTTTCCCTTTTTGAAAAAAGAAAGATGTTGTTGGAAACAGGGTCAACCACGAATGCTTCCGAATCCCGCTGGCCATCGGGAAGTTTAACTTCAAGATGATCAACCGCGGTGATCAATGTGTCAAGAACCTGGTTGCCCTTGTTTACTTTAAAATCCGCGATCCTATAAATATGCTTGGTGGGATATTGGGCCAGATTGTCACCAATTTCTCCAACATAAACATAATTAAGGTTAGGGTCCGGTCCTTTTCCAATGGCTACTTCTTCCCAATCGCGATGTTCAGCGCCTTCTAACCGAACAATTGCAATAAGGTTGGCTGCGCTATCGATTAAATAAATACGGGGCTCATCCCCACTATCATTATTTACCCAAAACATTCCGGGATTGGCAATGCTCGAAGCAAGCCCCGATACTTCCGTTAGCAAAGGATTGTTCATTAGCCCGTTGCTTACACCCAACTCAAATACAGAATGGTCAAAACTTTTGCGACTTTGGCAAGTAACAATACCAGGTAGAAGAACTGCAAATAAGAATAGTGATCTCATAATTGTCACAAAGAAAATATAAAGCAGCATAAATGCATTCAACAAGCAATATCTTTTCCTTATTCCTATCTTCGCAATCGAATACTATGAACACTGAAGAAGAAAATATTCTTGATGATGAGGATGATGAGTTATTTGAACATCATCGAATAACCGTTGATAAAAATCAAGCGTTATTGCGAATCGATAAATTTTTGATGGCGCGGCTTCCAAATGTCACCCGCTCAAAAATCCAGAATGGAATTGCCGAAGGCTTTATCAGCGTAAATGGCAATCCCGTAAAGGCTAACTATAAAATCCGTCCGGCAGATTTAATAATTGTTTCCCTGCCAACACCTCCGCGTGACAATGAAGTGTTGCCAGAAAATATTCCATTGGATATTATCTATGAAGATGATTGCCTGTTGATTGTTAATAAGCAAGCTGGGATGGTGGTACACCCAGCATACCAAAACTGGAGCGGAACATTAGTGAATGCATTGACCTACCATTTTCAAAATCTACCTGAGCTGCCTGGAAATGACGGACGACCCGGATTGGTCCACCGGATTGACAAGGACACTTCCGGATTGTTGGTGATCGCCAAAACAGAAAAAGCATTAACCCACCTCGCAAGACAATTTTTTGATCATTCTATTGAGCGCACGTATCAAGCTATTGTGTGGGGCATACCAGAACCACCAGCAGGAACCATTGACGTACACCTCGGCCGAAGCCTGAAAGACAGGCGGATCACTGCTGCGTTTCCAGAAGGCGATTTTGGAAGACATGCTGTCACGCATTACAAAGTCTTAAAAGACTATCGCTATATCGCTGTCATCGAGTGTAAACTGGAAACGGGAAGGACGCATCAAATACGCGCACACATGAAACATATCGGGCACCCGATTTTCAATGATGCAACATACGGGGGCAACGAAATATTGAAAGGAACTGTGTTTACAAAGTACAAGCAGTTTGTTGCCAATTGTTTTAAGATGATTCCCAGGCAAGCTTTACATGCCCGAACCTTGGGCTTCATTCATCCTGAAACCAAAGAGTGGGTACATTTTGAAGCACCAATCCCTGAAGATTTCCAGAATGTATTGGAAAAATGGGAATCGTACGTAAAGTATTTATAGGGGACAAAAAAGGGTAATGATGACCATCCTGCTTTTAAAAAGCAGTTATAAACTAAGGGTCGAAATGTCGGTTTTAAACCGTTAACCGTAAACCCTTATCCGTTCGAATGGCTCTTCGAATTTCTTTCAGTGCTTCTTTCTTGGTGGTTTGGACATTGCTCCCGGAAGGGACAATGGACTTAATGTAAGTCAAAACCTTTTCAGCCTGAAAAGTGTCGAGGCAATCCAAAGAATCCAGTATGGCTCCTTTTATTGTTTTTGACATGATTGTAGTGGTTATACAACGTAATTAACGCTAATTAAGCGACTGATGTTCAGTTGTTAAGCAGATTTAACAATTTAAAAACACAGGTGTAACTTTTAAGGTGCTTATGATAAAAAACTACCACCTTCCCGTGCCTCAAGGGCAGGGAAGGCATAGTTCAGAATAGAGCCAACTATTTGAATTAGTAGAGAGGGCTTTCTCGTGTGCCAACAGGGGATTTACTCCCCCAAAATTTTTATGCTGTCCTTGCAAGAATATCTTCCCACAAAATATCAGGAGGAACCACCACTTGCTCCTTTATCATCGGGGCAATCTGATCGGCCAAATCCTTCCAATAAAGGGTTCCGGTAACGTTCAATGAAGTAGCCAGTTGTGTTATTTTCTCTGTTAATTCCTCATCAACTAAAAAAAATACTGGCACATTCTTGTTAACCGAATTGGTTCTAACGTTTCGTACTACTTCAAAACCAGTGACCACAGGCAGGTCTGTACTGCAAATGATTAGGTCAAACGATTCAACCCGGGCAGCAAGGAGCCCATCCAAGCCAGAGTTGCAATAGCGTATAAACAGCTGATTGCTTGGCAGTCCAGACTTTATAATTTCTACGACCTCTGCCTGCCTGTGAACCACTAGAATTTTCATAACACTAAACCTGTAAGTTTTAATCTACTTACTTATTATCAAATCTCTTAAATGAATTGATGATGAAATCCGATGATGGGATTTAGATTATGAATTCTCGGCCTTAAGCAATACCAAAAAGCTTGATTTTAAACCAATTTCGCATTTTTTAAAATTTGAATACGTAAAAAAGCGTAGAGGACTATTAGGTACTAGTACTCTAATAATTGAGTGGAAATACTCTAGTCGATAAATCCATTTTCATAGGCAAACCGAACCAGGCCCACCACACTTTTTAGATTGAGCTTTTCCATCAACCTAAACCGGTGGTTCTCAACTGTTCGTTCACTGAGTCCAAGCTTACTACCGATTTCTTTGTTGCTCATTTCGCGGCAAACAAGTGTCATAATTTCACGCTCCCGTTCTGTAAGCTCTACTGGATTAAACTTTGGTCTGATCGCTGATTTTTTATCAATCACATTCTTTCGTAAAACAGAAGCAACCAAGTCATTGTGATAAAAATCTTTTTCTGTGACCGAACAAATCGCTTTTTCAAGTTCTTCCGGCTCAGTGTTCTTTAACAAAAAAGCATGAACCCCAATTTCCATCATGTGCAAAATATATTGGGCGCTATCATGCATTGATAGAATAATCACTTTTAAGTTGGGATACCGTGGTATCAGATACTCACAAGCCTCCACGCCATCCATAATGGGCATTTGCATATCTACAATTACCAAGTCTGGTGGATCTTGTTTTACCAACGCTATCAGTTCCTTTCCGTTTTCGGCATCCTTTACTGATTCAATGCAATCAAATCCGCTGATCAGTGTCACCATTGCTTTGCGAAACAGTGTATGGTCATCCGCTATATAAAGTTTGATTTTCTTCACGACTGTTTTGTGATACTAACACTTATTTTACTTCCACCTGTTGAACTTTCGTACGCAACGGTTCCTCCGATCAAATGGGCTCGGTTCTCAATTGTAAACAGTCCCAGTCCTTCCTTTGTTGTAGAACGATCAAAGCCCTTGCCGTTGTCCGCTACAAAAAAAGTAAGCGTGTCTTCCCATTCAAGGTGCGCATAAATGGTTGTTGCCTGCGCATGCTTTAAGGAATTATTGATCAACTCCTGTATAATTCTAAAAATCATAATCCGATAATCTGGATTGATCTCCAAAGGTGTTCCGTTTTCTGAAAACCGAATTGCAATTCCGGATGTTGAACCATACCGCTGACAAATCTCCTCCACTGCCATACTCAATCCGAATTTTTCTAAGGTACTTGGCATCAAATCCCGACTAATCGATCGAACAGAATTGATGGTTTCATCCAGCATCTCTTTTGTTGGCAAAATCGCTTCGGCAGAAATACCTTCCTTTTTTGCAACAGAAGATAAGCCCAACTTAATGGCTGACAACATTGCACCAATGCTGTCGTGCAGATCTGCTGCCAGACGCTTTCTCTCATTTTCTTGAGAATTCAATGTTGCCTGAATCATTTTTTGCTGATAATCTACTTCTATGGCCTGTTGCTTAACCTTCTCCTGAAGAATCCGCTTTTGATAGTAGATCACGAAGGTAATAATGGCGATTGCCAGCATTACCATAATGGCTGTTGCAATGCTGAAAATTATAGCAAACTCAGATAAAGATGGATCCACGGTGAAAAATACAAAAGAGAATCAAGCACACCTAAACAGATGGGATTGATTTTAATTTATAATAGCTTCCGATACCGAGCAGGATATTTTTTACAAAGTTTAATACCAATAGAAAAATCCAAAAGAAAATTAAATTACTATTTAAGGTGTTGACCAAATAGCCAATTGAGATATTCAATACGAAAGTTCCTGAGAAATATAACAGCACAGCTGCAGAAACCCAAAACATTGGAAATCTGGTAAGTTTAGCTGTTGGCAAATCAACCAGTAATTGGAAAAAAAGATAAATAGAAAAGATCACCATTAAAACGCTTGCCACAGAACGGGTGTATGAGTTAAGGGTAGTTGGGCCTTCCAGGAAAAAGAAATTAAATAATCCGAAAACGAAAAAAAATGAAATCAAAATCAAAACGGTGATCTTAATTTTTTTATTCTTGAGATAAGCGTAGCAAAAGAACGTGTAAAAGATCGCTTCAAATAAAATCCAAAGGTTTATCCCGATATTTGGATTGATCTTATTATCAAACAAAATCTGGCACAGTACATCAAAGCTAACTGAGCCCAAAAGTAAAACTCCCACCCATCGAAATTTGCTTTTCCATAAGTTTTTTCGGGTATAGAAAATTAGAAAAACGAGAAAGGCTGACAGCGTTGCAACTCTAGAAATAATTGTAAGGTTCTCTATGCTCATCCTTCACCGGGGCAATAGGGAGGACATGGCACTCCTCCATCTACAACAATTCCTCCATCATCTCCATCCTTTTCAGTCCCGTTTGGCCATAGGTTATTGCCATTCTCATCGGCACCCACCAACAACAATTCATGCCCGCCTTTGTCATTGATGGCATAATACACACGGATTCCCTTACTGCGTTTATCATTCAAAAGTTTTTGAATTAAATCCCTGCCAAAAAATTCTGCCTTTACCTTACGGGGATGATCGGCCTGATAGTTTTCGATCCAGCGTAATGCGGTTTCTTTTGTAATCTTGTCACCTTCATTTCCGTTGAACGTGTATTTCTCTCTTGTTGCCATCTTGTTTTGGTTTTGATAATTATAAGTTTGAATATAGCAATAATTTTCGCGCAATATCAAACAATTATGCCTTCAAAAAATACGCAATGTGTTCATTCAGGTGCTCATCACGATTCTGAATTCAAAGGAAGTGTAACACCAATCTATCCATCCTCTGGTTACGACTACGAAGGTATAGCCACGCAATACCCGCGGTATTTCAATACACCGAATCAAAAAGTAGTGGCTCAAAAATTAGCGACCTTGGAAAACGCTGAAGCTGGATTAATCTTTGGCTCGGGGATGGCCGCTATCCTCACCAGTATTTTTGCGATGTTGAAAAGTGGTGACCATGCTATCTTCCAAAATGATTTGTACGGAGGCACGTATCACGGAATCGCTACTGAACTTCCGCGATACAATATTGATTTTTCTGTGGTAGATGGTTCGAATCCTGAAAATTTTGAAAAGGCTATTCGAAAAGAAACCAAACTTATCTACATCGAAACACCTTCAAACCCAACTCTGAAAATTACCGACATCAAAGCAGTTGCTGAAATCGCAAAACGTCATAAGCTGATTACCATCATTGATAATACGTTCGCATCTCCCATTAATCAAAACCCTATTGATTTGGGAATTGACATTGTCACTCACAGTGGAACCAAATACATCGGAGGGCATAGTGATTTGTCGTGTGGAGCTGCTTTAGCTTCAGCGAAACTTATCGAGCAAATTTGGAACAGCGCCATCCACTTTGGTGGAATGCTTGATCCCCATGTTTGTTACCTGGTGGAAAGAAGTTTAAAAACAATGGCCTTGCGAGTAAACCAACAAAATGTAAATGCTCTGGCAATTGCAGAATGGCTTGGCAATCATCCGAATGTTGAAAAAGTATATTATCCAGGATTGAAAAATCATCCGGGCCATGCGATTGCAAAAGCCCAGATGCCCGGTGGTTTCGGTGGCATGTTATCATTTGAATTGAAAAGTGATGTTGATAAATTTTTAAGCAATACAACCCTTATCAAACGAGCAATCAGTCTGGGTGGTGTTGAATCAACAATGTGCAGTCCGATGAAAACTTCGCACGCTAAAATGACAGCAGACGAGCGGGCAGCAATCGGTGTGAGGGACAATCTGATACGCTTCTCAGTAGGGATTGAAGATGTGAACGATCTGATGGCAGATATTGAGCGCGCTATGAACGTCTAGTCTTCCAGTTCAACTACAATTTCTATCTCAACCGCAATGTTGGAGGGCAACGAATTCATACCCACAGCTGAACGTGCGTGTTTTCCTTTTTCGCCAAACACTTCCACCATCAAATCGGAAAACCCATTGATGACTTTAGGCTGATCCATAAAATCACTCGTACAATTCACCATCCCCAAAACCTTAACAATACGTTTTACTCTATTTAAATCTCCTATTTCATTTTTGATAGTTGATAGAATAGAAATACCCGTCTGCCGTGCAGCAACATACCCTTCTTCAATCGTCAAATCTTTACCTACTTTTCCTTTGATACTGGTTCCATCCGCTTTGCTTGGCCCATGACCCGAAAGGAATAAAAGATTTCCTGTCCGAACGGCTTTTACATAATTGGCAACGGGAGTTGTTGGGGCGATTAATTCAATGTTGAGTTCTTTAAGTTTTTTATCAAAATCAATTTTCTGAGAAAAAACAAAAGTCGAAGCAACCAACATGATAACAATTGAAAAAGTAATTTTCATGGCTAAAATATTTTCATGAAGATAAGAAAATCAACTTTGAAACGAATCCGTTTATGTAAATTCGATTTATGGAAAAAGAAAAGAACCGGTGTGCCTGGTGTTTGGGGTTTGATCAATACATTAAATACCATGATGAAGAATGGGGGATTCCTGTTCATGACGACAATGTCCATTTTGAATTTTTAATTCTGGAGGGGGCTCAGGCCGGCTTGAGCTGGTCAACTATTTTAAAGAAAAGGGAAGGGTACAGAAAAGCATTTGCCGATTTCGATCCAAAAAAAGTAGCACGTTTTACTGATAATAAACTTGAAAAGTTACTACTTGACCCTTCCATCGTTAGAAACAGACTAAAAGTATATGCCACAGTAAACAATGCAAAACGCTTCCTTGAAGTACAAAAAGAATTTGGAACTTTTGATCAATACATCTGGGGATTTGTCGGTGGCAAACCCATTAACAACAAACGAAAATCCCTGAGCGAAGTCCCTGCTACCACAAAAGAATCGGATGCACTCAGCAAAGACTTAATAAAACGTGGCTTTAAGTTTGTTGGCAGCACGGTTATCTATGCACACATGCAAGCCTGTGGATTGGTGAAAGATCATCTCACGACCTGTTGGCGCTACAAAACCAATTAGTTAATTTGCTGATTGCTTATGGGTTCCAACAAAATCAACCTGATATAAATAAACAATCATCACATCAACAAATTTTCAAATCATCTAATTCTTTCTCGGTATCATCTCATCGCGCATCGCGGCCAGCCAAGCAAATGTGGCGGTCATGACAGCGTTGTGCTGAAGATCTTCTGATAATGCTTTATCAAAAACATCCATACTGGTATGATGTGTTCTTGTTGAATACTCGATAGGATCTTGTATGAACTGAAATCCCGGTAATCCAATCGCATCAAAAGCAAGGTGATCCGTACCTGAAGTATTTCGCGATGTCAAAGTGGAGGCTCCTAATTTTTCAAACGGGCCTAACCATTCCCTGAAAATCGGGCGAACATTTTCATTGCCTTGTAAATAAACGCCCCTATACTTTCCTGTTCCATTGTCCATATTAAAATAGACTGAGAATTTTTCAGCAGCAGGTTTCAATTCAAGGGAATCATTTGGAAACGATTTATCCAGCCACTCCCCATACATTCGTTTCACATAATTGCGCGAACCGATCAACCCTTGTTCTTCACCATCCCATAAGCCAATACGAATCGTCCTTCGTGGGCTTTCCCCTAGTGATTTCAAAATCCGGATGGCTTCCATCATTACTGCTGATCCTGAGGCATTATCTGTTGCGCCTGTGCCGGCATGCCACGAGTCAAGGTGGGCACCAATCATCACCACTTCATCTTTCAAATCTGTTCCCGGGATTTCTGCAATTACATTGAATCCTTTTTCAACTGGTGTGAAGACAGTCTCCATTGTCAATTCCAATTTTACAGGAATACCTTTTTGGATTTGCCGTACCATTCTGTTGTAATGCTCTGCTGCCACCACTACCTGTGGTAAAATTTTTGGTGCATCGCCACTTTGTGCACGCACTCTATCAGCAAATGGAACGTCTGGATGATAGGGGATAGTTGCAGCACTTACGACCACAGTACCATCTTCAAGCCTCGCACTTGAGCTTGCCTCCAACACGGCAACTGCTCCTTCCATCTTACAAAATTCCCATTTCAAATAGGCGAGACGTTGTGGTTCCGATCCACCGCGAAACCTTGCTCCACGATTGGCTTCTTGGTTACTTGCATTTGCCATGTTCAACAATTCGGAATCATCAAACCTCCTTGCGTCCGCCTCAAAGCCGGGCTTAACGGGCGTTGGCAAACTGAACAACACAATGTTCCCTTTCAATTTGCCCTTATACTTTTGTAAATCCTCTTCAGTGGTTACATCTAAATAAATAGCTTCCCCTTTCACCGTTCCTTTTACACCAGGCGACCACGCTTTTGGATAGGCAATCACCGGGAAATAAACCGGCTCCATATTTTGTAAACTGAAACGTTTTAAATACCAACCCCTTCCAAAGTCAGCATCCCACATATCATAATGAACATTTTGCAACCCCCATTTTTCCAACTGGGTTTTGGCATAGTTAGCAGCATTTTTATAGCCCGGAGAATTCGAAAGACGCGGCCCATGGACATCGGTGAGCATGCTCAGAATATCCATTACTTGCGAACGGTTAAATCCTTCGTCCTTTATTTTCGAAACAAAGGTAGTGTCTAATGTGCTTTGCGCGATGCTAGCAAAAGCAACACTAAAAACGAAAAAGGAAGTGAGTAAAATTCTTTTCATGATGTAGGTGGGTTAATGTTTGTAAAGATATGCCAATACGAACGCGAAACTTCGCCTTTAAAATAAACTTGCTTCCTTTCACATAAATGAAATCACTCCATTGAAAGGATCAAATCTTTGACCGCCATGTGCACACTCCACATACCTTGAATGGAGACCGCACCATCCGCCAATGTATCGGCAACAGGAAAGGTGTACATCATCGAATCCCCCGGAATTTTTTGAACATTGTCGGCCATTCCAACATCAATAATACTCATCAAGTACGCTTCGATTAGTTGCTGTTCAATTGCCAATGCAGTCTTCTGCCCGGGTTTGATATAATAAATTTCAGAATTGTACTGCCCTTCCATTTTTTGAATTGCCGATGAATCCTTCCCAAGGGTATTCACAATTTTTCTACCCGTTGAAAATGCCTGATCTAGAATTTCGGCTTCGGTAACTCTTTTCACGTCTTGCTTTGCCCGGCCCTCACGCAATTCTTTTCGTTGTTCATCCGATAATGAACCCCCGCAGCCCATCATTATTAACAATAGAAATAACCCGTATTTTTGCATTCTCAAAGTTACATTCTAATCCGTAACTTGCGACCCATTTCATTAAGTATGATACAGAAATTAGAAGAAATAAGTCACCGTTTTGAAGAAATTGGGCAACTTTTGATCCAGCCGGAGCTGGCCAAAGACGCCAAAAAATTCTCAAAACTGAGCAAGGAATATGGCGAGTTGGAAAAGATGGTGAAGAAATACAACACGTATAAAAAACACCTCGAACACAAACGGCAAGCACGTGAAGTCCTGGAAAAAGAAAAGGATGCCGAGCTCCGTGAATTGGCAAAAATGGAACTGGAGGATTTAGAACCACAACTCGAAACGGTAGAGGCTGAATTAAAAGAAATGCTCATACCGAAAGATCCTAACGATGATAAAGATGTGGTGCTGGAAATTCGTGCCGGAACTGGTGGCGATGAAGCCGGAATTTTCGCGGGTGATCTTTTCCGCATGTACCAACGCTTTTGTGAAACCCATGGATTAAAATTAATTGTCGTTGACTTTACAGAAGCTACTGCAGGCGGATACAAAGAAATTGTCTGCAATGTTTCAGGTCCTAGTGTGTACGGACTATTAAAATTTGAATCCGGGGTACATCGCGTACAACGGGTTCCTGAAACGGAAACCCAGGGAAGGGTTCACACGTCTGCTGCTTCAGTGGTCGTGCTACCGCAAGTGGAAGATATCGATATTGAAATCAACCCTGCCGACATAGAGGTGCAAACTTCGCGTTCGGGTGGTGCGGGCGGACAGAACGTAAACAAAGTGGAAACCAAAGTACAAATGACACACAAACCTTCAGGGATTGTGGTGGTTTGCCAGGTGGAGCGATCACAATTGGCAAATAAAGAACTTGCTTTTCAAATGCTAAAAGCAAAACTGTATGAGCAAGCCGTGGCCAAACAAGAAGCAGAAGTAGGCGCATCCCGCAAAACCATCGTGCGGTCCGGTGACCGTTCTGAAAAGATCAGAACCTATAACTACCCACAGAGTAGGGTTACAGATCACCGGATTGGTTATACACAACACAATCTTCCATCCGTTATGAACGGGGAAATTGATGAATTTATCCAGCAACTTCGTATTGCCGATAGCGCAGTGAGAATGAAAGCGGAGATGGAACAATAAGTATTAAACTTTCGTAACTTCGTTTAATTAAAACACATTAACATGAGCAAAGGATTAATAGCAGGTTTAGGAATTGTGGGGATCATTATTCTATTCGTGGGTGGATTTTTCATGTGGGGAACGGGTGTTTATGATAGCGCAATTGAAAAGCAAGAAACAGTAAATGCAAGTTGGGCGGATGTTCAGGCAACCTATCAACGTAGGGCAGACCTGGTTCCGAATTTAGTGGCGACAGTGAAAGGCGCTGCAGAAAACGAAAAGGAAATTTTGGTGAAAGTAACGCAAGCACGTGCCGGAATCGTGAATGCCAAAACACCGGAAGATTTAGAGATTGCTGGCCGGGAAATAAACACGGCCATCAATTTGGCATTTGAGGCCTATCCACAAATTCGTTCGACAGAAAATTTTCAGGATTTGCAAGCACAGTTAGAAGGAACAGAGAACAGGATCAATGTGGCGCGTCAACGGTTCAACGATTCGGTTAGAGGGTACAATTCGTATATCCGTGGTTATTTCAAAAAAATGGCGCTTAATTTTTTTGGTGGTGACGAAGATTTTACCCCACGTGAACCGTTCCAATCAAGTGCAGGATCAGATATTGCTCCAACGGTAGACTTTTAACTAATCGCATTAAACTTAAAACAAAAAAGGTAGCCGAATCCGGCTACCTTTTTTTTATTTTTAAAAATCTATTTGGTTAATCGCACACGCCCATCATCTACACGAATGGTAACTTTCGCGGTGCCATTATTTATTTTTAACCGCGTTCGATCTTCACTGCGTTCCACCTTATCAAAATCACCTTCCGTGATCACACGGCCATCATCGTGGCGAATATAAAATTCCCCTCCTCCATTGGTGATTTTTATTGCAACATAGCCATCCTCTGCTTTAACATTATACTCACCATTATCAGCAAGCGAGGTCTCTACAATGAAATCCCCATCGTCCAAATCGGCATCAATAAAAGTAAAGGCAGCATTTCTGATTTCTACATCTCCATCATCGGCTCGCACTTCCAAGCGACCTCTCGCCTGATCCATCTTGATATCTCCATCATCTACCGAAAACTTAAAACGATCGCCCTTACACCCCACCAACTCTGCATCCGCATCATCCATATCAAGTGCAATGGCTCCGTTAATATTCTTTATAAAATAATCACCGTCATCACCTTTTATTTCTAAACTCATATCCATAGGAGCTTCAATATCAATCCGGTATTCTTCTCTATAATACCCCACAACGCTCACGGTGCCCCCACTTTCTCGCTCGCGAATGACAATGTCTCCATTGGTTTCTTCTACTTCCACTGAAAACTCTTTTCCTCCCCACACCATTCCTTTGGTAGTGATCTTACGATCAATTTTAATGTGAACATCTGAGCGATTTGAGCCGACTATAAATACTTTTGCATCAGAAGATCGCAAATCAATTGTGCCGTTCTTATTTACCTTGTAAACTTGATCGAGGTGAAAATTACCATCCTGACTATACGCCAAAAATGAAAAACAAAAAGAGGAGAAGAGAAGTATTGCTTTTTTCATAATTAGGGGTTGGTTTCTTTGGTAAGACGCCCAATCCATAGTTGAGGTTGCAGGGTTTCCAATAAATATAAAAGCCCTACTGTAGATGTAGGGCTTTCATATCAATTAAAATGATGTATTAGTGATTAACTTTCATCATCCTCCGCATCCAACTTCTCCAGTTCTTCGTCAATTATTTTCTCGATCAAATCGCGTTGACGCTCATTCACCGTTTTGTCTACTTTAGCTTGCTTCTTCATAAACCGAAGCATGGCGTTCTTTTTTATTTCGTACGCAATGAACACCGTATAATCATTTGTTTTTTCATTGAAGAATTTTTTCTCG
>JBGTGG010000048.1:0-3283 GCA_041746855.1 Cyclobacteriaceae bacterium
CGCAAGTTGGAAACAACCGGACATGAGATTATCAAATCAGTTCACCCACATCCTACCATGAGTGAAGCGATTATGGAAGCAGCAGCGGCTGCGTATGATGAAGTTATTCATTTGTAGAGATGTCAGGTTGAGCCTGTCGAAACCGTCTTCGATAAACTCAGACTGACAGCAGTATAAAAAAGGCTACGAATCAAATTCGTAGCCTTTTCTTTTTAGAGTAAAGTTTGAGACGCTTCATCATGCGTCTTTACTTTAAAAGTCTGATCGCCCTGGTGTCCGTGTTCCTGACATTTGTTCGTAGATGCGGGTGTACGCATCATCATATTTTTTGGCTAGCTCAGCCTCTCCATATTCATAAAGTGTTCTCTGAATCTCACCCAGTATGGCCATATTGATTTGGAACGTTTGATCAAGCTCACCTTTCTCAACCAGGTAATCGATCATTTCAATGGCGCGATCACCCATGATCTGGGAAATCTCAATTGCCTTTTCCTTTTCGCCTACTTCAAACAAAATGGCAACACTTCGCGAAGTGGTGTAATCATAAGGCACCGTAATGTCTGGCATTTTATTCAGGGCGAACAAGATCGTTTCGCGCGCTTTTTCAGTTTTTTCTTCCTGAATCAATGCTTCAGCAAGTGAATTGAAACTGCTTCTATGATTCAACACAAAGTTCCTATAATCCTGATTGTAGTATCCTCTCGGATCATCCAACCCCCGGAACTTGAACTTTTCGGTCATGTTATGGAATGATACTTCAGTATTTACCAATTCACTTTGCGGATTTGGATTATAGACAGGAAGTATACGGTACGCATTTCCTTCTTGCACCACATACGGTGACAAATCAATATTGAATTGCGCAAGCGAAGTATTGTTCACATACATGGGACGTTCCCAATTTGCAGTTGCCAACACATCCAGCATGGCCAGATCTTTTTTCTCCAGCACATTGCCTTTTAGGCGCAGTTGCATGTACGGAACGATCAAACTGTCCATTCCTTCCGGAACGATGTTTAGCGATTTTACTTTTTCAACATCTACCGACAAAATCAAGTCCCGGGAAGGCACCATATTGGTCGTCTGATATTGCGGGTGGACCAATGCTTTATGATCTTTCTTGAGAAGATCAAGGTATTGACGCAGATCAATGTTCTTAATATTCGATTCGCTATAATACAACGCATCGTTGCGACCACCTTGCTTATAATTCTCAAGCGTTAATGTATACGGAAGCGGCTCGGATGTGTAATGCTGCCGCATCGATTGTGCTATATACCAGTCGGTATTGTAATAACTCAATACCACTACCCGCATATCCGTACGAAGACCCTCTACTTCCTGAGCGTACCACAATGGGAATGTATCGTTATCACCTCCTGTAAACAGGATTGCATTTGGCGCACAAGATTCCAGATAATTATTGGCCGAATCAACCGAGAAGTACCGGTGGTTGCGGTTGTGATCATCCCATCCGTCTTTGGCCATGAGTACCGGTGCAGACAAGCAAATAACAGTGGCAATGACCCCGGCAGTTTTTAAATTTTTGGTAAAACGCTTCAGTATATCTGCGATAGCAATTACCGCAAAGCCAATCCAAAAGCAGAATGCATAATACGATCCAGCATAGATGTAATCGCGTTCACGTGGTTCGGTAGGTGGTGAGTTTAAGTAAACGACCAATGCTACCCCGGTAAGAATAAAGAGCAATCCTATTACGGCTAGGTTTTTAGGGTCTCTAATAAGTTGATAGATCAGTCCGATCATGCCTAGAAAAAACGGGACCATGAAAAAATTATTCCGCCCCTTGTTATCGGCCAAAGCCTGCGGCACATCTTCAAACCATTGACGTGGCCCAAGCCAGTCGGCATCCTGTATATCGCTTTCCCTTCCGGCAAAATTGAAGAAGAAGTAACGCACATACATCCAGCCGATTTGATGCGAAAACATATAGCTAATATTATCTACGAAAGTTGGGGTTTCCCCTTCTTTGAGGCCGGTTAATTGCCGATATCTTTTTTTGTGATTGTTGTCAGTGCTCCAGATGCGGGGTAGGATTGTTTGTTTGTCCGCTTCGTAGATGTATTCTACTTTACGATCACTGATTTCGTATTTGTCTTTTCCTTTGATGTAAACAGGCGCACCTTCTTTGATGTCTACTAATTGTGCGTTGTAATACTGGCCATACAATAAAGGCCGGCTTCCGTATTGCTCACGTTTCAAATACTTTACAAAGCTCATCACGTCAGAAGGGTCATTTTCATCGATTGGCGGATTGTAGTTGGAACGGATAACAATTACTGCATAGGAGGCATATCCAATCAAAATGAAGGTTGTGGAGAGCAGAAAGGTGTTGAGGATCGGGCTGTTTTTCTTTTGAGAATAGCGAATTCCAAAAACCAGCGCAGTGATCACCATCAATCCAAAAACAATAACACCCGATCCGAAAGGAAGACCCAGTGTATTGACAAAGGTAATTTCAAAACTTCCGGCAATGCTCGGTAAACCTGGGATGATGATATCGTTGATAAAAACAATTAAGAATAGACTAACCAACATGGTCGCGATAATGCCCCAGGTGGTGGGTTTGTATTTTTTGAAATAGTAGATCAATCCGAGGGCTGGAATGGTAACAAGGTTCAACAAGTGGACACCAATCGACAATCCCATCATGTAGAAAATCAGGATCAACCAACGGTTGGCTTTTGATTCATCTTCGATCAAATCCCACTTCAACATTGCCCACACAACAAAGGCAGTGAAAAAGGATGACATGGCGTACACCTCGGCCTCAACTGCTGAGAACCAAAATGAATCGGAGAAGGTATAGGCTAACGCACCAACAGCACCTGCGCCCATCAGCACCCAAATTTTATCGTCTGTCAACTCGGAGATTTTAGAAACGCCCATCACTTTCCTTCCTACCAATACAATTGACCAGAATAAAAAGAGGATGGAAAAAGCGCTAGCTAAAACGCTTGAGAAGTTGATCCAGTAGGCAACTTGGGTTACATCCCCAAAGGCCAAGAAAGAAAACATTCGTCCAATCAGAAGGAATAGTGGGGCTCCCGGAGGATGGGGCACTTCCAATTTGTAGGAAACAGAGATAAACTCCCCGCAATCCCAGTAACTGGCAGTCCGCTCCATGGTCATCCAATAAACGATTAACGCAACCGCAAATAGTATCCAACCTGCAATATTATTGACCTTCTGAAAATTCATATTCAATGCTTTATTAAGAACTAAGGGGCGAAAATAGGGAAATTAGTCTTGAGTACATAGT
>JBGTGG010000049.1:0-3189 GCA_041746855.1 Cyclobacteriaceae bacterium
TTCTTCCGTAAGGGCAGTGCCTGAAGAAGAAACTACATTGTCAACACCCGCAAGGTGCAAGGAGATCACATCGGTATATCCTTCAACCAAATAACACACATCATCCCTGCGGATCGCATTCTTTGCCTGATATAAACCATACAGCACATTGCTCTTGTGATAAATATCCGTTTCCGGGGAGTTGATATACTTGGGCTGATTTTTTTCTTTCGTAAGAATGCGCGCACCAAACGCGATTATCTTTCCACTCAGATTGTGTACCGGAAAAATTACCCTTCCGCGAAAGCGATCGTACACTTTTCCACCTTCCTTCACAATCGTGAGGCCGGCTTTTTCAAGAATCGACTGACTAAATCCTTTTTGAAGGGCTGATTTGGTAAGGTGGTCCCACTCATTTAAGCTATAGCCCAATTCAAAATCCTTGATGGTGCGGTCATGAAAACCACGTTCGTGGAAATAACTCAATCCAATGCTTTGGCCTTCTTCATGGTTGAACAAAAGATCGTGATAATACTCTTTTGCATAATTCATGACTATGTAAAGGCCATCCCGCTCGGATTGCTGCGCCAATTGCTCGGCACTAACGGCTTCATCCTGAATTTCTACACCATATTTCTTTGCCAGAAAACGGATGGTCTCTGTGTAACTCAGCCCTTCATGCTCCATCACAAAAGTGATCGCATCCCCACCTTTTCCGCTGCTGAAGTCCTTGAAAATCCCTTTGGACGGAACCACATAAAACGAAGCCGTCTTCTCGTTTGTGAAGGGACTCAACGCTTTATAATTCTGACCCGACCTTTTTAAGGACACGAAATCACCCACCACGTCCACGATGTCGACCCTGCTTTTTACTTCTTCTATGGTTGCTGTTGAAATCATTCGGAATTGCGACCCAAAGATAATCGTTAGGAATTACTATGCATGAAAAACCGTTCGTTACAAAGTTTTGTTTTAGGAATCAAATGCGCCTAAATTGCAGCCAATTCGCTAAAAAATGAGTTTTTCAAAAGAAGATATACTAAAAGCCCTCGGCACAGTTGACGATCCTGATCTGAAACGTGATTTGGTGAGCCTCAACATGATAAAGGATGTTGAAGTATCCGAAAAAAGTGTTGCTTTTACAGTTGTTTTAACCACACCCGCGTGTCCGTTAAAAGAAAAAATCAGGCAGGATTGTGAGGAAGCTGTGAAAAAAGTAGTGGGTGACGATGTTGCCATTAACATTACCATGACCTCTTCGGTCACGACCATGCGCAACAATACCCCTTTGTTGCCAGGCGTGAAGAATATTATTGCCATTGCTTCCGGAAAAGGTGGTGTTGGAAAATCCACGGTTACGTCAAATCTGGCCGTGGCACTATCGATGGCAGGTGCAAAAGTAGGATTGATTGATGCTGATATTTATGGTCCTTCGATCCCCACTATGTTTAATTGCGAAACCGAGCAACCTGAAGTGCGCAATGAAGACGGAAAAAACCTGCTGATCCCGATTGAGCAATATGGGATAAAACTGGTTTCGATTGGGTTTTTAACTCCTCCTGACCAGGCAGTCGTATGGCGTGGTCCTATGGCCAGCGCTGCATTGAAGCAATTTTTTAGTGACGTTGTCTGGGGAGATCTTGATTATTTGTTGATTGATTTACCTCCCGGCACAAGTGATATCCATTTAACCTTAGTTCAGACTGTTCCGGTAACGGGAGCCGTTATTGTTACCACGCCTCAAAAAGTTGCGTTGGCGGATGCCAACAAAGGATTGTTGATGTTCAAGCAGCCACAAATCAATGTTCCTTTATTGGGGATCGTTGAGAATATGGCCTACTTCACCCCTGCCGAACTTCCGGATAACAAATACTTTATTTTTGGTGAAAATGGCGGTAAGAACCTCGCTGCTAAATATGATGTTCCTTTTCTGGGACAGATTCCATTGGTGCAAAGCATCCGCGAAAGCGGTGACAGCGGATTTCCTGCTGTTCTGAAAGAAGGCCCGCAAGCAGATGCCTTCAAAGAGTTGGCGGAAAATTTAGCACGCCAGATTGCGATAAGAAATGCTAACTTTGAAAAAACCCAAAAAGTTGAACTGAAAGTCTGATGGGAACTAACCTGGAAAATATTACCCAACGCGTTGAGGCTTCGCTTGAGAGCATTCGTCCCTACTTAAATGCGGATGGAGGCGATATTAAAATTACCGAAATCAGTGATGATTTGGTTGTGAAGCTTGAGTTCCTCGGAGCCTGCGGAAATTGTAAAATGTCGACCATGACGTTTAAAGCGGGTGTTGTCGAAGCGATTAAGCGCGCTGTGCCGGAAGTAGCATCGATCGAAGTTATCAACCTGACTGCTGCCTGATTGATCGGGTTACCGTTCCTATCTTCACTCAATAAAGTAGAAATCAGGTAAGAGGTGTTGTTCGAACAAATCCATCCAAAAAAAATTAGTATTTCTTTATTGAGGATGCTGACCTGCATCCTTTTTCTATTTTCTGCCCAGCCTGGTGTTAGTCAGGATCGTTGCGGAACCGAAGCACACACCCAACTTCTACGGGACAAGAATATCATTCGCGAAACGAAAGATGTTTTTGAAAACTGGATGCAAAAAAAGCTGAAATCAACGCAGTCAAAATTAAGCACCCAACGAACCCAAGCCGGCCCATATCAAGTGCCCGTGGTGGTGCATGTAATCCATAATGGTGAAGCGATCGGCACGGGCGTAAATATTTCGAACGCGCAAATCCTTTCTCAGATTAACGTGCTCAATGCGGACTTCAATCGGCTCAATGCAGATGCTGCCAATACCCCTGCCGAATTTCTGCCCGTTGCAGGTGCCTTTGATATTGAGTTTGTGCTGGCGAAGCAAACACCCGATGGGCTTTCCACCAATGGAATTGTTCGGGTGCAAGGATCACAAACACAATGGACCATCAATGATAATTATGCCCTGAAAGCGCAAAGTTATTGGCCTGCTGAAGATTACTTAAATATTTGGGTAACCAACATGGGCGGTGGGCTGATTGGCTTTGCGCAGTTTCCGGTTTCCCCCTTGCCGGGATTAGAGAGCGCGTCCAATAGTCGCCTGACCGATGGCGTTGCTATTCATTATCGTGCTTTCGGTTCCATTGATGACGGTGCCTTTGATTTGGATTCGCGTTACAACAGAGGGCGGACTACCACCCATGAACTTGGGCATTTTTTC
>JBGTGG010000050.1:0-13663 GCA_041746855.1 Cyclobacteriaceae bacterium
GGACACTCTTGCACAATCATCTGCTCAATCTCCACACCCACACTTGAAGCATTCAACATCCCACAGTTCAGAGGCGATCCTTCCACAATTTTTAATTCGTGCACATGGCTCACATAGCTTTCGCTGGAGTCGGCTGTAAGGTGCCCATGGGTTTGGATATGAACAAAATAAGCGATTGGAATGTCAAGGTCTTTTTCTTCACGCTGTGCCCTTTCAAACGTCCGTTTAATATCCATCACCACATCGGGTGTAATAAAAGAACCTGCCGAACGGATTTCATGAAATTCAATTTCAATTCCTTTTTTTCGGTATTCATCAGTCGTAATGGCGAGTCCTTCTACTTGCACATAATTGAGATCGCGTGCATCGGCACATCCGATGCGAATGTGGATTTGCTTTTCACTTATTTCGTTTTGCAAGGCTTCATCCGTGTTGGTGGAAGTATCATTTATGCCCATCTCAATTGTCATAGTTTATCAAATTACCTGTCAAATTCTACATTTTTATTCCTATACTACAAAGTAATTATCAAATTAGCAGGTAAATAATAGTATGGGGGCATCAAAAAAAATCATAACAGCGTTGCATGCGCTGAGCGCTAAGCTTTCCGGGAAGCAATTCCTGATTTTTTCCAGTGTGGTGGTGGCGCTTTGGTCGGGCATCACAGCCGTGGTATTAAAAAGTTTTGCCCACTACATTCATAAAGCCATCGTTCTCGAAGAAGGTGTATCCCTTCCTAATATAATAGTGTACGTATTGCCCCTTATCGGAATCCTGATTACCCTGCTCGTGATTCAGGTGCTGTTCAAAAAAGGATTTGAAAAAGGCAGTTATAATGTATTGTATGCCATTGCTAAAAATTCAAGTCGCTTACCGAAGACGCAAACCTATTCGCATGTACTTACCAGCGCCATCACCGTTGGACTTGGTGGATCAGCCGGGCTTGAGTCCCCGATTGTACAAACCGGTGCTGCCATCGGCTCAACGTATTCATCTTTCTTTCCCATCACCTATCGCGATCGTACATTATTATTGGCGTGTGGTGCCGCTTCCGGAATTGCCGCAGCGTTTAATGCGCCCATTGCCGGTGTTCTCTTTGCGATGGAAGTGTTGATGATCAATGCAAGTGTTTCGGCTTTCATTCCGTTGTTAATGGCCGGGGCAATTGGTGCGCTCTGTTCTATTATTATGTTGGATGAAGAAGTGTTGTTTTCGTTCCACCTCAAAGAACCATTCGACTACCACAACGTTCCGTTTTATATTTTGCTCGGTTTGTTGGCCGGGTTGATCTCCGTCTATTATATACGTACGTACATTGCCACGGAGAAAAAAATCAACACCCTTCTTCCTCAGCCGTGGACACGGGCAGTGGTTGGTGGATCTATATTGGTGTTGCTGATTTTTTTAATCCCGCCATTTTTTGGTGAGGGATATACCAGCATTCGTAACCTCGCGGACCTAAAACCAGAACTACTTTTTAAAAATAGTATTGTGGAAGGGCTGACTTCCAATACATGGTTGATGATTGCTTTTATTTTAATGGCCGCACTCTTAAAAGTTTTTGCTACAGTCATTACACTGAGTAGCGGTGGCAATGGCGGCAACTTTGCACCATCACTTTTCGTGGGTGGATTTCTCGGATTTGGTTTTTCGCACAGCATAAATGAGATCGGTTTAGCCCAGGTTCCGGTGGCGAATTTCTGTTTGGTGGGGATGGCGGGGGTACTTTCGGGAATATTTCATGCCCCTTTAACAGGAATTTTTTTGATAGCCGAAATCACCGGTGGCTATGAATTAATGATCCCTCTGATGATCGTTTCCGCGATCAGTTATATGGTGGCAAAATTTATGGAACCACACTCGTTGGATGCAGAGAAGTTGTTGCAAAAAGGATTGGCGCACTCGGAAGATCGTGACGAAAGTATTCTTACAACCTTGGCAACCCAATCGGTAATAGAAAAAGATTTTAAAACCGTGAGCGTAGAAACCAACTTGCAAGGATTGATAAAAACGGTAGCGCAATCGCGAAGAAATATCTTTCCGGTAGTTGATAACGAAGGGATTTTGAAAGGGATTATTTTATTGGACAACATCCGCGAAATCATGTTTAACCGCGATTTATACGAAAAAACAGCGGTTCACGAGCTTATGCAGCAACCTCCGGCAGTATTGGATGTCAAGGAAAATATGAATTCAGTGATGAACAAATTTGATAAAACCGATGCATGGAATTTACCGGTTGTAGACGAGGGAAAGTATGTTGGGTTTGTTTCCAAGTCGAGTATTTTTTCTGAATACAGAAAAAAATTAATGGAGAGTTCGCTTCATTGATTTGATTTTTTAGATGCACATCACAACTGAATCATCGCGATCATATCTACTTTCATTTTCATTTCTTGTTGAACAATGACGTTGTAAAAGTGAAATCAAAAACATTTTTTTAACAAAGAAGAACTTCAAAAATGGTTTAAAGTATTACATGAGGTCATACACAAAGAGTGTACTTCTTACAACATTTTTTGTAAATTAAATTTAAAGTATTAACTTCAACTCGAATTTTAAACTAAAGTTTAACTAAACAAAAAACGCTATGGCAAAGAAAGCGGCAAAAAAGAAAGCAGCTCCTAAAAAGAAAGCTGCAAAGAAAGTTGCTAAAAAGAAAGCAGCTCCTAAAAAGAAAGCAGCTAAGAAAGCGGCAAAAAAGAAAGCAGCTCCTAAGAAGAAGGCTGCTAAGAAAGCAGCTCCTAAAAAGAAAGCTGCTAAAAAGAAAGCTGCCAAGAAGAAAAAATAATTGCGCAGTATGTAATAAGAAAGGGTTGACATTTGTCAGCCCTTTTTTTTTATTAAAAATTTATTACGGCTACAAAGAAGCTGGAGGCCGCGGTTCCAAATTGAACCTGGATTTAATTTTTGAAAATCTTTACTGTAAGCAAACCGTTTGGTGCCAACCAATTTTATCCGAAAGCAACCCATACTAAAGGGGATACACCTTTTAAGAAAGCGCGTGCAATAAGCATCTAAGCAATTCATTACATACTTCCGTAAAAAGAAAGAAGGTGCCTAACGACACCTTCTTTTTTATTTAAAACACGAAGTACGTTTTATTCCTTAATGAATTTTCGTGTAATCCTGGTCGTCTGCGTTTGTACTTTTAAGTAATATATTCCAGCAGATAGCCCTATCTCATCCAATTGCAGAATCAACTCTTCAGTTAAACTACTATCCACTTGCTTTTGGTAAAGAACCTGTCCTTGCGAATTAATAATTTGAAGTTCAGCCAGGCCTGAGTTGTCGCCCGATAGCCTCACGGAAAGTTCCTTTTTAGTAGGTACCGGATACAACGTTAAAGAAATTCCCGCTGCCTCAGCAACGCTTACTTCATCCGATCCAATACGATGGTTTGAACCTCCTTTAGAAGTTGTGGCTACTCCATTCACCACGTCAAACTCTACGGTCAGCGGTGTTCCGGCTATTCCAAATCCCAATGGAAGTGAGTAGGGAGTAGCGGTCAGCGTATAATGTCCAGGCTTGACGTTCCATTTAAAGAATCTGCCAAACAAGTCACCTGCCATAGAGTATGGCTCAAAAGTATCGAGCATAACCGTCTTGCCATTCAATTGAAATTTGATACTTCCAACGCTGCCGTCAGCCTGTGCCGTAATATTGATGTAGCTATAATTCGGATTACTGATGTCAATAACTGCTCCATCAGTTAAAGATGTTAGAACTTTCCCAGTTCTGTTGACCACTTCTAAACCTGTTACAGAAACGGAATTAACAATGGTAACAGTTGCAGAAAGGCTACCTCCCTTTTGTCCTTTAGCTGATTTATTGGTAAACGCTTGTGCTACCAGCGTATGATCTCCTCCATTCAATAGTGGCAAAACCAGAGGCGACAATTGATACGGTGCGTTATTATCAATGTTAATTGACTTACCATTAACTTTAAACAATACGCTACCTACTGCTTCAGGATTTGTAACAGCATTTACTGCGTAGAAAATAAATTTGGGGTCGGAAACATCCAATGTTAAACTATCCGTAAACGTTGCGATCACTTCACCCGTAGTTCTATTAATCAGATTGTATGCGTTCACTCCATAAGGAACCACTGACAAAACAAATGAGAAAGTACTCATCATGCCACGGCCATCTTCCGCTACTACCGTAATCGTGTAATCACCTGCATCTCCAATAACGGGAGCGAATGAATATGAAATTGAACCATTGGCTTGCCCTGTTAAAGTAGCGAAATCAGGTATACCTTCAGCTACTACTGTAACCAGCGAATCATCTGCGTCTGTAGCTGTAAAGGTCAATTCTAAAAATCCGCCTTCTACAACGCTTACATCAGTCAAACTATCAATAACCGGTGCGATATTTTCATCCACCACCAGCATCACTGGTATGTCAATTCTGGAATTATCAGGATCATTGCTTACTATTGTAATGAAGTCTGTATAGGTTCCTTTCTCAAGATCGGTGGCATTCAATTGCACGAGCAATGAAATAGATTCACCCGCAGGAACAATTCCAGATTCTGGTCCAACCAGCAACCAGGGAAGCTGAGCTTGTCCATCAAGTATGGCAAAATTGTCAAGATCAAATACAGGGCCTGCTACTTCCATATTCGAAAGAATAGCAATCTGTTCTATATCTCCCGCAAAACCCTGACCACTAAAGACAGGCATGTTGTCAAAATAAATAGTAAAGACAGACGTAGCGCGTACAACTTCTATTTTAAACTCGAAGTAACCCTCAGGAATAGCAGCAGCAATATCTACATACGAAGCAACTCCCAAACTGTCCTGAACCAATGCTTGTAAAGTACCGGTAGTCGTTATCTGGAATCGTGTGTTTACTAATTGGGCAGTAGTGGATTGAGGGATAATCTGCCAGCTGGCACCCATGGCATCATCCAGGTTTACCATCATGGTGGCTGAAGAAATACTTTCAGAACCAATCGCCACTGTAGGTGAAAACGCTAATGAAAGTCCGAAACCATCCGATAATCCTGTGAAGTGCAATAACCCTTCGGAAGGATTCGCCTCTTCAATCGTCCAGTTTCCATATTGCCCAGCCCAACCTTGTTGTCCATTAATATCACCTGGAGAAAATTCTTCAAACCCGGTAGTATACAATGCAACGCCTGCTAATTGCTCTTTTCCATTGCTATTAATTAATGCTTTGGTATCATTCAAATTTAATTTTGATTCAACAGGTTCTGTACGCATTTGTCCTGTGGCAACACGCTCTTTTATTCCGTTGGCAGAAGCTGGTAATTGTGCATTGCCTAATGCAAACTTCAACGGACTTACTCCATCATTCGTAATGGTTATGGATTGTGTTGCACTCTCGCCACGCATTAACTCCTGATAAATACTGTCCGGTTCAACTCCTATGTTAGCAGGTGCCAGTACATTCAGTGAAGCGACTACTCCAACCAGTGGATTTTTAGGAGCATTACTGTTGATTAAAATTCCAGCTACATAAAAACCTGCTTCAATATCTATTGCATTAAAGTTAGCATCGATAACCACTTCTTCTCCTACCGGTATTTCTCCCGAAGCAGGAGAAACCGCTAACCATGCACGGGCTTCCCCTAATACAACAACATCGTCAATCTGCGCATACCAATCGTAATCACCTGTGTTAGGATCATAATAGTGCCATCTCAATTGAAAGGATGTAGCTCCATCAAGATATTCATCGAGTTCCAGCGTAACAAATTCACCCGGTGTACCACGGAACGTTCCATGATCTTCATTCCATCTCAATACATTTACCCAATCCGAACTACCGGATACAAGAATGTCAACATCCAAAAAATCCAGGTTAACATAGTTTTGATAATTAGCATTGAATTGAACCGCTATATTTTTATATCCAGCTGTTGCGATAACGGGTGAGATAAGTTCTGTATCAAACTCCACCACACCAGCGGCATCACTACTTACTGTTGCTGCCTCCCCCGTGCCACTGTAATTACCTTCGCCATAGTCGGCCGCAAAACTCCAAACCAACCCTGTACCCTCATTGTCTACAACAGACCATCCTGATGGAGGGAAGGTTACTCCTTCGAAAGATTCTTCAAGTAGTGGAATACCCGTCATAAGCTGCAACACATTCGGGGATTCAGTTTTAGCTAACCTGGAAGTGCTGTTATCTTTCGCCCGTTTTTCGCTGATTCGGGTATCTGATTCAGCGCTCTTAAATTTACTCACCGGACTGGATGGAATGCTTGCCACGTCTGTAGCAGCTCCGATTACCTGCATATTATAGGTTAATGGATTGCCACCTGTATTCGTGATCGTAAAATTCTCTACGACTGATTCTCTGTACGCTACTTCTGCTTGCATCACACTTGGAAAAACTTCAATAGCAGGATCGCCATACACTGTTAATGTTGCCGGTATCGTTAATTCAGTTTTCCCTTCAATATCAACAACGATAGAGGATCCGTATTTGCCAAACTCCAGCTCAGTCGCATCAAACATTACACTAATCTCAACTGACTGCCCTGCGGGTAAATTTCCTGTAAGCGGAGAAACCGTTATAAATGGCGGAACTTCTTCCAACCCACCATCAATGATTTGCATATCATCAACATCAAATGTAGGCCCTGCCACTTCCATTAAAGAGAGTATAACAACCCCTTCAATATCCCCGGCAAATCCTTCTCCTGCAAAAACTTCTTCACCATCGAATAGGATCGTGAATTGAGAGGTTGCTCTTTCTACAACAATAGAAAGGTTAAAGTAGCCTGAAGGGATGATTGCGGGAATCACAGCAAAACTTCCGTCACTTATTAACGCTCTGGCAACTCCATTAGCACCAAATTCAATACGCGTTACGACTAACTGCGCTGTAGTAGATTGAGGAATAATCTGCCATGTTACACCGGATCCTTGTACGTTCACCAACATAGAGGTTGTTGAAAGAGGTTCAGAACCTATACCTACTTCCGGAGAGAAGGAAGCACTCAATCCAAATCCATCAGACAATCCACTGAAATGATTTGTTCCGCTAGCAGGATTACCGGACTCAATAGTCCAATTGCCATACTGTCCTGCCCAACCGTTTTGGCCGTTTATATCTCCTTCGGCAAACTCTTCAAAACCTGTAGCATATTGTTCTACCGAAGACTGCGCTTCCATTCTACCGACAGACTTGGACCTGGCAGCATTATCATTTTGGATAGCCTGACTTCCGGAAATATCACTATGATCGCGGGTTGTAACCGACCGGGTTTCGGTAGTGGCTATTCTTTGCGAACTCATTTTACTTGTTTTCACTATCGGCTGTGCGAACGATGCCATTGCAATAGAGCCTGTTGTTTTTACATCAACGGAATACGTTTGATCATCAGGGCCATTATTACTGAGTACAAGGGTTCGTGTTACTGATGCTCCTTTTAGCAATTGCTCATCTAAAGAGGTTGGCGAAATAGTAAATTCAGGACCTAATACCGTAAGTTCGACAGGAACATTTACAATCGAATTTAACGGATCATTATTTAGTATCTGAATGTTTGATTCATATAATCCCGCTTCCAAACCAGCAGCATCAAAGGCTACTTCAACCATCAAGGATGATCCTGGCGCTATCGTAGCACTGGCAGGTGAAACACTAACAAACCCTGCTCCACTTAACCATGTAATCGCGTTATGATAGATCGTTGGTAAATCACCATCCCATTGCAGTGGACCTCCATTACCAAGGCTTGGCAACATATTTAAGGCCACTACATTATCATTGGCTGCTAAAAAGAGTTCTCCATTGTCCCAGCTGGCAAGCGCCACGCTTCCTGAACTCAATCCTACATTTTGAACATACCCACTGTAATCCAGAAATGTCACACTATCCATAACGGGGTGACCAGGTGAAAGAATAGTCCCCAAAGAGACTACTATATTTTCATCTGTGGTTGATGGCGTAAAAGGACCGTAATTTTCATCAATAAAACGACCCGCCATTTGCCAGGCGTCATACGAATAAGCAAACTGATTGGAAATCACTTTACCACCCTGATCGATATAATCTGCCAATAAATCACCAATCGTTGCCGGGTCAATTCCTCCGGCAGATAACCATGGTGTATTGTTGGAGGTAATCACGACATCATATCCGATCATATCGGCTACGGTAAGTGTTGGTAACGATATTTTAGGATAAATATCCGCTACAACATCTCCATAACCATTTAGTATGGTTGCCAGATCACTCACATCATCATCCGGTGAAATAATTAAAACCTGGTAAGCAGTAGCCGACTGGCTTACTGATTTCAATGTAACTTTTCCGGTAGGATTAATAGCGGTAGTAGCTGTTTGTTTTGAATTTATATTACTAGCACTTATTCCTGAAGACGGAATAGTGATCTCGATTTCTTTACTGAAAGAAGTTTGTTGAGCCGGACTGCCTATCTCAATCGCTATTTCAAGATCACTTCCCCCTGTATTATTGATGGTTAAAAATTGAGTAGAAGTATTATCTGTATTTAACGATTCAGTAAGTGCTGTAGGATTTACTTCTATAGCCGGAGCCTCAACTCCTTCCCCTGTCAGGGTTACTTCAAATGTCGACTGCGTTGGATCATTTGTTTGAATGGTTAATAAGCCGTTGATTGCTCCCAATGATAAAGGAGAAAAGGAAACTGTAATAACAGCATCTTCAAATGCTCCTATTGCCACATCGCCTTCAACATCAACTGTAAAATTGGCGTTATCCAAAAGTATTTCGGATACGATCAACGTATCGGATCCGGCATTATGGATCGTTAAAGTTTGACTGGAAGTTCCACCAACAAAGACTTCTCCAAACGACAAAGAGGTGGTATCAATAGACGCGATAGGTGCTCCGTTGTTATTTACTACCAGCGTTACAGGAATAACTATTTCGGGCGTTACAGGATCATTGCTGGTTAAAATAATTTCTGTCGAATAATCTCCTGCCAACAATCCGCTGGCATCAAAGGTAACATCAACTGATAGCGTACCGCCTGGTGCTACGGTTCCTGACGAAGGTTCTACTTCTACAAAAGAAGTTGAATCATAAACAAATAAAAATTCCAATTGTCCGGCACCGGAATTTGAAATTTCCAACACTTGCGATGATGTTGCCGCAGTTACTAAATCATCCGATAATGAAGTGACTGAAATTGAACCCACCGGAGGGAATGCTGTTGCTTGCTCAACCACATTGGATATTGCAGATACATTCCCAAATAGATCGATGGACTTAATCGCAAAATAGTATACCGTTCCTCCTGTGAGTCCGGTTACGGTATAGGATTCAGCACTACCCGCAGGCATTGCTGAAGGAGGGTTTGAAACTGCTGTTGCTCCGTCAAAATTTGAAGCATCTATTGGATCAGTTGAATAACGTAAATCATACGAACTGGCGGAACCATTGCCCGGATCGGCAGGAGCAGTCCAATTGAGTGTTATGGAAGTAATTGAAACATCAGATTCAGAAAGGTCATTGATTGGCTCGGGTGGTAATCCATCATCTTCCTGAAGTGCTGCAAAAGCATTTAACCTACCAATTCCCAGAAGACCAGCATAGGTGGAATCAGCAGCGTCTATATTGTCTGTGGTTTGCAACAACCTATCGCGCAGCATTGTGGGTGTAAAACCTGGCCCTCCTATTTGGGAAACCACTAATGCGGCAACACCTGATACATGCGGACATGCCATCGAGGTACCTTGAAAAAATCCATATTGTCCGTTGGCTAACGTGCTGGCTACACCTTGATTAGCAACCGTATTGGTCTCACCACCCGGTGCAGCGATATCAACCCAGCTTCCAAAATTTGAGTACCATGCTTTTGTATCATTATGAGTAACAGCCGACACGGCTAAAGTAGCATCATAGAATCCGGGATACCATTGGTTATCGGTATCGTCATTGCCCGCAGCAAAAATCACAATACCACCATTCATGGGACCTACCTGAGTTCCAAACTCATCCCTGCCTGCTTCTGCAATAAAATAATCTATACCATCCAGCACAGCTTGTTCAAAAGCACCTGGATTGGTATAGCCCCAACTATTTTGTGAAATAACCGCGCCCATATCGGCTGCATATACATAGGTCTCTGCAAACCCTCCATTACTTACAGCTCCGAAGGCCGCACACGACATGATGCGGGCACCATCTCCTATACCTGATCCACCCGCTACACCGGCAACTCCTATACCGTTGTTGGTAACTGCCGCAACAGTACCTCCCACGTGACTCCCATGATTATCGGGTGCAATTTCCCCAGTATCATCTCCAAAACCATAACCATTCACATCATCGATAAAGCCATTATTATCATCATCAATTCCGTTGCCGGGGATTTCATCTATGTTAACCCACATATTAGCCGCTAGATCGGGATGATCTACCTGAACGCCCCCATCTGTTATCGCTACGATAACATCGCTTGAACCTGTCTCAACAGCCCATGCCTGAAGTAATTTTATATCAGCACCCGGCGTTCCACCACTTTGTCCTGTATTATTATAGTGCCACTGATTGGGTAGAAAAGGATCGTTGGACGTCCCAGGTAACGTGGCCATCGCATTGCTGGCGGGAGTCTTCACCACCCGCGGTCCAAAACCAGGATTGTTTGAGCCTACGATTGCTTTCTTGTAAACTGGTTCAGCAATTTCAATATGCTGAATTCTTCCAAAGGCTGCAATCGCTTCAAGAACAGGAACTGTTGTGTCCAGTTTTATTTCATACCAGCGATGAAGTCCATACTTTTTGTGTTTTTCTTCAAATTTTCCAGCAGGACGAAAAACACGTTTCATGTCCCGTACGCCATATTGTTGATTGACATTATCAATGGATTGAATGCCGGTAACAAGGATGTTGTTTGCTGACCGGGATACGCGGGCATTTTCTAGTTGAACAGCCATTTCTTCGGAGACTTTAATCCGAAGGATACCGACCTCATACATTTCAATACGTTGTTGTGCAACGACTTGAGCATGAACTAGAAACAGAAGAATAAAGGCAACAGCGAACAATGGAATTATTCGCTGAAAAATCTGATAGAGATTTCTCATGAGCGGGTTTTTTTTAGGTTAATATAAATTACAACTTGTACTCGAAGGCGAAAAGACAGGACGTCTTGCCAGCATTAAACATGATGCCAACAAATGGGATATATGCCAACTACAACTTATTCAAAACCTCGCTCCAATTCCTAAATTCCTATCGATTTTGAAGTTAAGAAAAAAGCGATAATAAAAACAAAGTAAAAAACCATAATTCAAAAAAAATATCTGGATAGGATTGAGGGATTGTGTTAGATTAACATTGTTCTTTGTTTTTTTATAAATACTTGTTCAAACGTTTTTTTATTATCAACCAAGGAGGGCGGAATGGCCAGTTTGGTATATGTTCAATTCAAATGGCCTGGATTTGGAATTACAGAACTTTAGTGCGCACAACTACTTGCTTACTGTGAACTGGATATGTTGATGCTACGTCAACAGCCCGCGCAAAACTTTGGGAAGTGTTGAGTTTGGTGAGATAATTCGTGTTTGGTTGTGTTGGCTATAATTTTATTGCTGGGGGCTTACCAAGGTTCGCCATCAGAAAGAAAACTAAAAATTTTTCAGAAGAATCAACTGGTAATGAACTGCGCAATTAATTATAGAATTCGAGGTAGTTGATTTAGACAAAGCCGGAATACTCCCAAGCAATTGCCAAAAAACTGATTTTATAACTGATCACAATAAAAAAGCCATCCGAAGATGGCTTTTTATTGAATTGTGGAGTCGCAGGGATTCGAACCCTGGTCCAGAGAAGATAAACCCGTAGATTCTACATGCTTAGTTGTCTTTGGATTGTCGGGAGTAATAAGCTAGACAACGACCTAAATCACTCCGTAGTTACTGTTTCTCACGAATGCACCGCAACACAGCACCCGCCAGTTCTAGCTATCGACACCGCAATTCAACACCCGAAGAACGGAGGTGTTGTACGATGATGGCCCACCCTGATCTTATCAGGGCCGAGGCTAATCTAACATATTGCTAGATTAAGCGGCCATGGCGTAAGTATTTTCGCCACGTAAATTGTTGAGCTATCTTTCAAGGCTCTCACCCAATGAGCCTGCATGCTGGCATACGACCTTACGCAACCTGTCAATTCCGGTCGACCCCAATTTTCAAAGAACTTCAGAAATCAGAAATAAGGTTACAAATATAACTCCAAAATCGTTCCCGCATGCCGATCTGACATATTCTGTCCTGATTTTCCAAAACTCGTTTTCCGCATTGCCTAATATGCGATGTTCGTTTATCTTGCGAGCGCATGGATAATTTTGTTGTATCAGCACGGAAATACCGCCCGCAAGGGTTTGAAGAAGTAGTAGGGCAAGAGCATATCACCACCACTCTAAAAAATGCCATTGATACCAACAAACTAGCACAAGCTTTACTTTTTTGTGGCCCCCGGGGCGTTGGAAAAACAACCTGTGCACGCATTGTCGCCAGATTGATCAATGGATTCGAAGAAAAGGGAGAACAAACCTCACTCAATATCTTCGAATTGGATGCCGCCTCCAACAACTCCGTGGAGGACATCCGAAACCTCATCGACCAGGTACGCTACCCACCTCAATTCGGAAAGTACAAAGTCTATATTATAGATGAGGTTCACATGCTTTCGAATTCGGCCTTCAATGCTTTTTTGAAGACCCTGGAAGAACCACCTTCGTATGCCATCTTTATTTTGGCCACTACTGAAAAGCACAAGGTAATCCCTACGATCCTTTCCCGGTGCCAGATTTTTGATTTTAACCGGATTCAAATTTCCGATATTGCCAATCATCTGAAACGCATCGCGGATACAGAAAATATTCCCGCAGAAGGCGAAGCGCTTCACTTGATCGCGCAAAAAGCGGATGGCGCCTTACGGGACGCCCTTTCTATTTTTGATTTAATGGTCACCTATTCGTCAGGAAAAGGTGTTACGTTTTCAGATACACTGGCCAACTTACACATTCTCGACTATGATTATTATTTCAAAGTGGTGGATGCATTGTTGACACAAAACCATACACAACCACTCGTGTTGTTTGATGAAATTCAACGCAATGGGTTCGATGGTCATAACTTTATTGTGGGATTGTGTGATCATTTGCGCAATCTGTTGGTATCACAAGATGCTCGCACCGTCAATTTGATGGAGGTTCCGGATGCTGTGAAGCTGAAGTATGCTGAACAAGCACAATCCGCTTCCCCTTCCCTGCTGCTCACCTGGTTGAATATCGGAAGCCAGTGTGACATCAATTATAAAAACAGTAAAAATCAACGCTTGCTGGTGGAATTAGCGTTGATGAAAATGGCACATTTAACCGATGTAGTCACCAACACCAACACACCGCTTGACTCTTCTGCAGCGGTAAAAAAAAAAGTGATGTAACTCCTGTGAACGAAGCGCTTGTTGAAGAGAAAAAGCAAGTAGTAGTTGAGCAAGTACCGGAAACACCTGAGCTTCCCAAAACCGCTCCTTCAAAACCAATAGCAGCGGAACCCCCGGTTCAGCAAGCCGAACGCCCAGCTTCGCTTCGCACACCCACATTGAAAAACCTTTTTTCAAATGGTAAAATAAATGGGGAACCTGAGGAAGAAAAAATAGAACCTTTATTAAATGAATC
>JBGTGG010000051.1:0-42984 GCA_041746855.1 Cyclobacteriaceae bacterium
CCGGTGATCCAAACTTTCGCTCCTTCCAATCCTTTTTGGAAAGGAAGAACTTTACGGATGTTGCAGCAATTTTTTCTATCTTCTGTAGAATCGTAAAAACAATTCAATCCTTTTTCATTTACCATTTGCTGAACATCTCCAGCATCCGGAAAAAACACTTTGATGTTGATACCGTACTTTTTCTGTGTGAGGGAATGCAGATCATAGGTCTCTTGAAAAAGACGACCGGTGTCAACAGTAAAAATAGAAACGGGGATTTTTTCAGTGGCGATGATGTGGGTCAATACTTGAGCTTCTTTTCCCAGCGCAGTAGAGAGCTTCACTGCATCTGGAAATTTTTCCGCGATCCAGCGAAGGCCATCTGCAGCAGAGAGGGTCGATAGTGCTTCTTTTACGGTATTAAATGGGTTGGTCATAAAGCCAAGTGTTTCACAAATATATATAAATACTATAAACTCTATAAAATTAGTAGACTAAATGTTTAAAAATCTTGAAATAATTATAGAAAAATTAGAATTGGCTTCATTTTGACCCCTTTTTGAAGGATATGGGTTAATATTTCATTTGAATTTGATGGGTTATTGAAGGGAGAGAGCCTTTTAGATATCAAATTCCCGTTTGTTAAGTCCATTGATTAATTTTGATTAATGAATTTTGAACGTTAGGTTCAATAGGGGTAATGATTATGACTGAAAATTGTAGCGTGTGAAAATACTTCTTGATATTAAAGACAATAAAGCTTCCTTCATCATGGAACTGCTGGGAAAATCATGGAACTGCTGGGAAACTTCAAGTTTGTAAAGGCTCAGCCATTGACACCTTACAAAGCTGAGGTATTGGAAGGAATAAAAGTTGTTGGTTGAAGAAATGAAGTTGATAAAGGAAGGAAAACTAAAAGGCATCCCTGCAAAAGACTTGCTGGATGAGTTATAATGTAGTTGCTATCCCACATTTTAGGCGTGAGTTAAAAAAACTTGCCAAAAAATTTCCTTCACTAAAAAGTGATCTTGCCAAGTTGATAAGTAGTTTGGAGGAACAACCAGAACAGGGTACACCCATTGGGAATCATTGTTATAAAATCCATTTAGCAATTGCTTCAAAAGGGAAGGGAAAGTCAGGTGGTGCTCGTGTAATAACCTACATACAGATTTCTCAAACTGTTGTTTTTTTGCTTTTCCATTTATGATAAATCAAATCACGAAAGCTTGCCAGATAAAGAGCTTTCTGCTCTTTTGAAACAGATCCCTAATTGAATCAATTAAAGGCTACTACATCTTAAAGCTTTTCAATTTGATTTCGGTGAGCCTTCTTTTGGTATCCAGCGGGAAATCACCCTTCATAATCCAGTCATAATAGGAGGGTTCTTGTTGTAAAATTTCGGTAACAGACCTATTTCTATGTTTCCCGAAGTTAAAAACTTCCACTCCTTTTTGATTATAGACCATCCGTCCAGCAAGATCCACTTGTTGTGAGGAGGATAGTTGGTCAAGGCTTTCCATGTCGTTTAGAATAACACCAATTTTTTTGCCCAGGCCATCGGTTACATCCTGGCCATCGTATTTTTCAACTTGTGCTTTCAATACTTCGATGGTAGCTTCGGTATCGGCTTCGGCTGAGTGGGCGTTTTCTATTTCTTTATTGACATAAAATTTATAGGCAGCTGCAAGCGTCCGCTTTTCCATGAAATGAAAAATACGTTGTGCATCAATAATTTTTTTCCTTCGGTAATCAAACTCCACATCTGCGCGCAGAAATTCTTCCACCAGCATGGGCACATCAAATTTTAAGATGTTAAAACCTGACAAGTCTGCTCCTTCCAAAAATTTAGCACACTCTTTTGCGATTTCTTTAAAGGTAGGTTTGTCTTTAACATCTTCATCGGAGATACCATGGATAGCCGTTGATTCGGGTGGGATCGGAATCGTGGGATTTACTTTATGGACCTTGCGAAGTGTTTCCCCGTTAGGCATGAGTTTGATCATTGCAATTTCAACAATCCGATCGTTGGCAATACTGATTCCGGTTGCCTCGAGATCGAAGAAACACAATGGGTTCTTTAGGTTTAGTGTCATGCGTTTATAGGTGTGGTTAATTCATATGGAACGGCTTGAATTGTAAAAGGCCATTCCATAATAAAGGAATTACTTATGCTTTTATTTTCTCTGCTATTTTTTGATAATCGATGCCGCCAAAATTGCCTGAAGTCATCATTACCAAATCATGTTCTTTCCAATCCTTTTGTAGCAGAGCGTCTTGTAATTTTTCTGCCTCTGTAAATATTTTAGTTTTTGCTCCAAACGTTTTTTCCAATAATTCTTGGGAAAGCGGTTCAAGCTTTTTAGCGGCTACTGTTTTGGGATTGTAATAGACCAGCACTTCGTCAGCAGGCGTAGTGGTTCCTTTGTACTGTGGAATATAATTTTGGTTTAAACTACTGTAGGTATGCAACTCCATACACGCAGTCAATTTTCTGTTGGGATGCAATTCCTTCATCGCTTTTATTGTTGCTTTTACTTTGGAAGGTGCATGCGCAAAATCTTTATAGAACACACTGGATGTATTTTCAGCAATCAACTCAAGGCGGCCTTTGGTTCCCGAAAAACTTCCGATTGCTTCGTAAAATTGGGCGGTTGAAATTCCAATTTTCTTTAATACTTCTTTCGCGCCATTTATATTTTGGAAGTTGTGGCTACCAAAGATTTTAATCGGAATTTTTTTGTCACCATCTTTTAAAAATGCCTCACCGTTTTGCTGTCCATGTGAGTGACTTTTGTAGGGGATACTTTGCACATCATTCCGTTCTTTTTTGCCAATCATCAATACCATTGGATCAGATTCGTAATAAATGAGCATGCCACCTTTAGGAGTTTCATCGCCCAAGAGATCAAATTGTTTAACATACTCTTCTTCACTTGGAAAAACGTTGGCATGGTCCCAGGCAACACCTGTAATCAACGCGATATGATGTTTGTATCGTAAAAATTTTGGGGTGGGATCAATCGGTGAAGCCAGGTATTCATCACCTTCAATAATGATGATGGGTGCATCCGAAAGTTTCACGGAATTTTCAATTCCATTTATTTGCGAACCTACTGCATAATCAAACTTGCGATTGAAAAAATTAAGCACATGAATGATAATGGCAGTAGTAGTTGTTTTTCCATGGCTTCCGGCAATAACAATGCGTTGTTTGTCTTTCGAAAATTCATAGATCAATTCCGGGAAGGAATAAATTTTTAAGTTGAGTTCCTGCGCTTTGAGCAATTCCGGGTTGTCTTTTCTTGCGTGCATGCCAATCACAACATAATCCAGAGTAGTATCGATTTTTTCAGGAAACCAGCCTTGCTTTTCTGGTAGGAGTTTGTTTTCTGCTAAGCGTGATCGGGAAGGTTCAAAAATCTCATCATCCGATCCGGTAACTTGATGACCGGCCTTATGAAGGGCGATCGCCAGGTTGTGCATAACCGAACCACCGATTGCAATGAAATGGATTTTATCTGATGCTGGCATTGGAAAAAGTTAGGCTCAAAAATAGAAAATTGTATATTTTAATTTGTGTTGGATTTAAAAACAACCAAACAAATTTTATTGCAAGCGAAATCGCTACCTTTGTAACAAGTAGATAAATTTTTTTTGTCCCTTAATATTATCATTATTTTTTAAACTTTATTCACAAAGTTCCCTGTTTACTAAATGTGAATAAGTTGTGGATAGTGCATCACCAAAACGTGTCTTCGTTTTTATAGGTTTGTCGCCCAACAAAAAAGAAACGCGTCCAACAACCACTGTATGGAGAAAGAGAGGTCAACGTCATTGAGGTTAAGTAGCAAGTCCAACAAGTTAGTAGCGAGAGACATAGCGGATGGCTTGGGTAAGTTACCTCCTCAGGCGCTTGATCTGGAAGAAGCAGTGCTAGGGGCATTGATGCTGGAAAAGAATGCACTCAACGCGGTTGTTGAATTTTTAAAGCCTGAACATTTCTATTCAGAACAACATCAAACCATTTACGAAGCCATTATTGAATTATTCAAGGCTTCTGAGCCGGTGGATATGCGCACCGTGGTGGCGCAACTTCGTAAGCTGGGTAAATTGGAAATTGTTGATGGAGCATATAAAATTGCCGAACTGACATCAAAAGTGAGTTCCGGAGCCAATATTGAATATCATGCACGGGTTATCATTGAGATGGCCATCAAGCGCGATTTGATCCACATTGCCTCTAAGATCCATCATGATGCCTACGAAGACACAACCGATGTGTTCGAACTCTTGGATAAAACGGAGCAATCCATTTTTGAAATTTCCGATTCAAGCTTGCGCAAGAATTATGACAACATGCGCAACCTCATGACGCGGGCGATCCAGGAATTACAAGCATTAAAAGATCACAAAGATGGTTTAACAGGCGTGCCAACAGGTTTCTCTTCACTAGATCGGATGACCTCCGGTTGGCAAAAATCGGATTTGGTCATTATTGCAGCCCGCCCTGGTATGGGTAAGACTGCTTTTGTGGTTTCCGCTATGCGCAATGCAGCCATCGACTTTAAAACACCGGTAGCAATTTTCTCCTTGGAGATGGCTTCCGTTCAATTGGTAAACAGGATGATTTCCGCGGAAGCGGAACTGGAAGGTGAAAAAATCCGAAAAGGAAACCTTGCCGACTTTGAATGGCAACAGTTGGTTCACAAAACGAATAAGCTGGCCTCAGCACCAATCTTCATTGATGATACTCCGGCACTTTCTATTCTGGAGCTTCGCGCCAAATGCAGAAGGTTAAAAGCGGAGCACAATATCCAATTGATCATTATCGATTATCTCCAATTGATGCGGGGCGATGCAGGAGGAAATCGTGAACAAGAAATTGCATCCATTTCCCGTGCATTGAAAGGAATAGCAAAAGAATTGGAAGTACCCGTTCTTGCCCTTTCGCAATTAAGTCGCGGTGTTGAAACCCGTGGTGGTGACAAGCGACCACAATTATCCGACTTGCGTGAATCGGGTTCCATTGAGCAAGATGCCGATATTGTAATGTTCTTGTACCGTCCGGAGTATTATAAGATTACCGTGGATGAAGAAGGCTTGCCAACACAAGGAATGGGAGAGGTAATTATCGCCAAGCATAGAAATGGTTCCACCGGTACTGCCAAACTCAAATTCATTGGCAAATACACCAAGTTTGCGGACTTTGATGAACCGATGGCCAGTGAAAACCCATTTTCAGGAATGATCAAACTCGGTAGCCGGATGAACACACCAGGTACACCACCGCCTGCGTCACTCGATCCGGGTATGGATGACGATGAAACTCCGTTCTAGATTCTAGATGCTGGATAGCTGGATACTAGACTTCAGAATTCCCAGACTAAGACTCAAGACTAATTACTCAATACTAATCCTACTTTGTCAAGTTTAAAATTTGGCTAAAGCCTAGATGAATTTAAAAAATTTTTCGAATGGCCTAAAGCCCATTCCAATTCAAATAAGCTCTTAATCAAAATGTACTTTCTTGAATTACCACTGGATTTATCCAGTGGCAATGAAATCCAACCCCAGTTGGCTTTAGCCAAAAGATTAATCATACTTTGTATCTACCTTTCGGTATGCAAATCAAAATTTGACAAAGTAGGACTAATGACTCAAGGCTAAATACTAAGACTGCTCACGACTAGCTTCATTAAGAATCATTTTGTATTTTGGTTTCAATATGCAAGCACTTGTACTTACTGCTCCCGGAAAAGTCGAAATACAGGATATTCCAATTCCAACACTGGCGCCCAATCAGGTATTGGTAAAAATAAAATGCGCGGCCCTGAACAGGCGTGATCAATGGATACGTGAAGGAAAATACCCAGATATTAAAGTAGGGGCGGTGTTGGGTTCCGATGGTAGTGGCATTGTCGAAAAAGTTGCCGATGAAATCAATGAGCCCTGGATCGGTCAGGAAGTGGTGATCAATCCAAATATAGAATGGGGAGACGATCCCGAAGTTCAATCCAGAAAATATCATGTATTGGGGATGCCCTCCAACGGAACCTTGTGCGAATACCTGGCTGTAAATGTTGACCGCTTGCACCATAAACCTTCTCATTTAAATTTTGCTCAAGCGGCCTGCTTGCCAATGGGCGGGTTGACTTCCTACCGGGCGTTGTTTCGGAAAGGTCATCTTAAAGAAAGACAGAATGTATTGATTTCCGGTTTTGGAGGTGGGGTGGCGCAACTGGCTTTTCTTTTTGCAATTGCTTCCGATGCACATGTATATGTTTCTACTGGTAGTGACGAGAAAGTAAACAAAGCACTATCACTTGGTGCGAAGGGTGGATATAATTATAAGAAAGAAAGTACTTATAAAGATATTTGGAAAACAAAAGGTGGGTTTGATTTAGTGGTGGATAGTGCGGGGGGTGATCAATTGAATGCCTATATCAAAATCATGCGGCCAGCCGGAAGGATTGTTTTTTATGGAGCAACTAACGGTTTGCCATCCAATATCGATTTGTACAGGATGTTTTGGAACCAATTAACCCTGCAAGGTTCTACCATGGGAAATGATACAGAGTTTAATGAAATGTTGAATTTCGTTTCCGACAAGAAGATCGAGCCTATTATTGATTCGATAAACAAATTTGAAGATGTAATCAGTTGCTTTGATGACATTATGGATAAAAGCCGGATTGGAAAAATCGTTGTGGATATTTCCTAATCAATTGATTTCATCGAAAGGGATGCTATATTAAAGACCTAATTAATTTCCCGCCAACGGCTATCAAAATTCAAGTTGTATGTTTGTGGTATGAGAATAGCTTTGTTGGGATTCCTTTCGTTACTCATTTCCTGTTCAAATAATGATGTTCCCATCGATTGCAGTGTATCGGATTTAACCTTAAATCTGGTGAGTACTGTTCCTGCCACGGGTTGTGGGGTTGGCGATGGAACCATTAGCATCTCAGCCCAGGGAGGAACAGGTGGATATGAGTATAAAATTCAAAATGGGATATTTCAATCAAGTGGCGAATTCGTTGATCTGACACCCGGTATTTATTCGTTTGTTGTTCGCGATAAGGATAAGTGTGAAACAACATTGGACAATATTGTTTTGATGGCAACTGATATTTCGTTTTCAGCGGATGTAATCGAAAACACAAATTGTGTAGGTGGTAATGGGAGTATTACTATTTCCATAGGTGGCGGCCAACCTCCCTACCAATATAAGCTGGGTGATGATGCGTTTGGCACGAACAATGTTTTTACGGAGTTGGATGCGGGCAATTACCTGATCACCGTAAAGGATAATAATGAATGTATTTCCGAGTTGAACATCAATGTTTCGCAAGGGATTACGCACACCAGTTGGTCGAGTGAGATATTGCCGATCATTGAAAATTCATGTGCCTTGAATGGATGCCACGATGGTGGAAACATTAACCATTCTGACTTAAGGATTTATAGTAATGCAAAATTCTACGCGACATTAATAAAGACCTATACGCAGGATGGGAGTATGCCATTTGAGGGCGAGCCCCTTGAACAATATGAAATTGATCGTATTGCGTGCTGGGTGGATGAAGGAGCCCTAAATAATTAACTGATTTCTAATTTTTTAATTTCTAGTATCCAGTAACAAGTATCCAGTATCCAGAATTGTTTAATCAAAAATTATTCAATCAGCAAATTAGTAAGCAGTGTCTGCAATTCGCGCTGGGTTTTGAAATCTTTCTGTAGTATACTCACCTGAATTCCCTTTTTTAGGATTTCGATTGCCTTTTCCGTTTCCCCAAATTCTGAATACAAGATTCCCGCATGGTAATACGTGGGAACATATAATTCATAGTTTTTTAAGAGTTCATCAAAATAATGCCTCGCCTCCTCCGGGTTTTCCTTTTGATATTCAAGTCCGAGCGCATACAGATTGAATGGATCGGAAGGATCCTCTTTCAGAAATTGGTGTAAAAGTTGGATTCTATCCTGATTATTCATTTTTTTTTGCCTTTTTCAGAATTCGGATTTCGGAATTTATGGTTTATCTTGAGCCGAATTTGTAAAACGAGTGAGGAATTAAATTAGATTTCAAAGATGAAGATTTTAGTTTGTATTAGCCACGTACCTGACACCACGTCAAAAATCAATTTTGTGGAGAATAATACAAAGTTCGATACTGCTGGGGTTCAGTTTATTATCGGCCCTTATGATGATTATGCACTGGCCAGGGCAATTGAGTTAAAAGAATCCCTAAGTGCCACCGTAACCGTTTTAAATGTTGGACTGGCCGATACGGAACCCACCATCCGCAAAGCATTGGCGATTGGTGCCGATGATGCCATTCGTGTGAACGCAGATCCGACTGATTCTTTTTTTGTGGCGAAACAAATCGCGGCCAATGCCGAAGGATATGATATTATTTTAATGGGGCGTGAGTCCATCGACTTTAACAGTGGGGTGGTTCATGGCATGGTAGGCGAACTTTTGGGAATGCCTTCGGTTTCTCCTGTTATGAAGTTGGAAATTGAAGGTACCGTGGCCAAAATGGCGCGCGAGATCGAAGGGGGCAAGGAATATTTAGAAGTAAACTTGCCGTTTGTAGCGGGATGCCAGGAACCGATTGCCGAATGGAAAATTCCCAACATGCGGGGGATTATGTCGGCACGGACAAAACCTTTGAATGTAGTGGAGCCAGTTGCTGTGGAGAGTGGTGTTTCGACTAAAACATTTGAATTGCCACCGCAAAAAAGTGGAGTGAAGATGATTGCCGCTGATAATGTTGGTGAATTGGTTACTTTGTTGAAGAACGAAGCGAAAGTATTATAGTAAATTAGTTAGAGCAGGAATTACAAGAAGTAGATATGGCCATAGTAGTATTTGTAGAAAGCGCAGAAGGAAAAATCAAAAAATCAAGTTTAGAAGCAGTTGCGTATGCACATGCTATGAATGATGATGTTACCGCGATTGCAATGGGAACGATTGATTCAACTGAACTTGCAAACATCGGACAGTACGGAGCAAAGAAAGTATTGCACGTTGCAGACGCACGCCTGGACCAAGGCATTATCAAAGCGTATGCAACAGCATTGGAGAAAGCATTGGCGGCTGAGAATGCAGACATTTTGGTATTGGCAAATTCATCATTAGGAACTCCGGTAGCAGCACGCGTTGCCGCACATATAGGCGCTGGTCTTGTATCCAACGTAGTGGAACTTCCCGATACCTCAAACGGATTTGTAGTGAAGCGCAGTATCTACACAGGAAAGGCATTTGCGCTGGCAGCAATTACCAGTCAGAAAAAAATATTGGCAATAAAAAAGAATGCAGCCGAAGCGAAAGTAATCGGAGCCGATGTGCAACCCACACCCTTTGATGCTGCCTTGTCTGATTCAGATTTTACGACCAAAATCACCAAGCAAGAAAAAGCAACAGGCGAAGTGTTGTTGCCCGAAGCCGAGGTTGTTGTTTCTGGTGGACGGGGAATGAAAGGTGCTGAGCACTGGGGAATATTGGAAGACCTTGCAAAAGAATTAGGTGCAGCTACGGGTTGCAGCAAACCGGTTTCCGATATAGGTTGGAGGCCACACCATGAACACGTTGGACAAACCGGTGTAAAAGTAAGTCCGCAACTTTATATTGCTGTCGGGATATCAGGAGCCATACAACATTTAGCAGGAGTCAACTCTTCAAAATGTATTGTGGTGATCAACAAAGATCCCGAAGCACCATTTTTTAAAGCAGCCGATTATGGCATTGTTGGAGATGCTTTTGAAGTAGTTCCAAAATTGACCGAGGCGATAAAAGCAGCGAAGTAATTGTGAAGAAAATTAAACTGGAAATACTAGGGTTATCATCGAGTCAGTCTCAAACAGGTTCGTTTGCATTGGTGCTGGGAGAAACCGAAGGCAACAGAAGATTACCGATTATCATCGGCATGTTTGAAGCGCAAGCCATTGCGATTGAAATCGAGAAGATCATTCCGAACCGACCGATGACGCACGATTTGTTCAAGTCTTTTGCCAACAGCTTTCATTATACTGTTGAAGAAATTGTTATTTCCGATCTGAAAGAAGGGGTGTTCTTTGCCAAAATTGTGTGCTCGGATGGCCTTAACAAACTCGAAGTAGATGCCCGTCCTTCCGATGCCATTGCGATTGGGTTGCGTTTTGATTGCCCTATTTTTACGTATGAAACCATTTTAGCAGAAGCCGGAATTGTGCTTACCGATGAGGCAGAAGAAGATACCTTTGAATCAAAAAAGGAATCGAAGCCTAAAGGCAAAAAGGAAACCGCCAAAAAGGAAGATCTAAAAAATTATTCAATGGAACGCTTGAACGAGATATTAAAAGAAGCCATTGATAAAGAAGACTATGAACGTGCTGCGATGATTCGGGATGAATTGAGCAAACGGAATTAAAATTTCAAAAATTTAATCATGGCTTTATAAATTCCGGATGGATTACTTACGTGGATTAGGGGGTTTGCTTTTTATTGTAGCGGTTGCATTTCTCTTATCCGGAAACAGAAGGGCTATTGATTGGCGGTTGGTCGCCATCGGGATTGCGATTCAAATTTCCATAGGTCTTTTCATCGCCAAAGTTGAATTTGCACAACAGGTTTTCTCCTTTCTCAGTGACAAATTTGTCGTCTTTCTGGGTTTTGCAGCGAAGGGTGCTGAGTTTTTAATTGGGGATTTGTCAAAGAATAGTGAAGGAAACCCAGACGCAAGACATAGTTTGGGATTTTTGTTTGCTTTTCAGGCGCTGCCTACCGTGATATTTTTCTCCTCTGTAACGGCCGGGTTGTATTACCTCGGTGTCTTGCAAAAAATCGTTTATGGATTTGCCTGGATCATGGCGAAGACAATGCGCCTTTCAGGATCAGAAAGTTTATCCGCTGCAGCCAACGTATTCATGGGGCAAACCGAAGCGCCATTGTTGGTTAAACCTTTTATCAAAGGGATGACAAAATCAGAACTCCATTGTTTGATGACCGGGGGAATGGCCACCATTGCGGGTTCAGTATTGGGTGCATACGTTGCATTTCTTGGAGGAGGCAATGCGATCGACCAGGCCAAGTTCGCCACCTATTTATTGAGTGCTTCCATCATGAATGCCCCGGCTGCCATTGTACTTTCGAAATTGTTTATGCCGGAAACAGAACCGGAAAAAATCGACAGGAACTTAACGGTAAGCAAAGACTATGTCGGAGTAAATCTGGTAGATGCGTTGGCGACCGGTGCTTCCGATGGACTTAAACTCGCATTAAATATTGGTGCGATGTTGTTGGCATTCATCGCGATTATTTATGCCATCAATTGGGTGTTGGTTGATTTTGTTGGTGCGTTTACTGGATTGAACGAGTTTGTAGTGGAGAGCACTGGAGGCGCTTTCAATGGATTTTCGTTGCAGTATATTCTGGGCCAGATTTTTAGAGTATTCGCATTTTGCATGGGCGTACCCTGGGACGAAACCATTTTGGTCGGCAGCTTGCTTGGGCAGAAAATGGTGATCAATGAGTTTGTTGCTTACCTCGATTTATCAACCATGAAAGCAGCGGGCGCATTAAGTGACAAGTCGCTGCGGATAGCAACGTATGCACTATGTGGCTTTGCGAATTTCAGCTCCATCGCGATTCAGATTGGAGGAATCGGAGGGATGGCCCCAACGCGGCAGGGCGATCTTTCGAAACTTGGGTTACGGGCGATGCTGGCAGCTTCACTTGCCACGATGATGACCGCTACAATTGCAGGTGCATTATTCGAATAACATGAACAGGGAAGATACCCTTCTGTTAAATCATTTAGGTCAGTTTATTTCCGATCACAAAAAAGAGTTGGTTGATGCTGTTTTGAAACAACGGACCAGACATATTACCGTGGTGTTGGATGATATCCATAATTCACAAAATGCAAGTGCTGCGATTCGCACCTGTGAATGTTTCGGAATACAGGATATTCATATTGTGGAAGGGGTGATACCCTATAAAGTTAATCCCTATGTTTTAAAAGGTTCGAAGAAGTGGCTGGATTTGAAAAAGTACAGTTCGAGCGCGAACGGGCCCCGGTGGTATACACAACTAAAAGAATCAGGCTATCGAATAGTTGCCACGGCTCCCTCAGCGAAAGCGATTTCTATTCATGAAGTGGATGTAAAGGAAAAAATTGCTGTTGTTTTTGGAAATGAATTACATGGAGTATCCGATGAGACCCTTCATAATGCAGATGTGTGTGTCTCCATTCCCATGGTAGGATTTACCGAAAGTTTTAATATCTCAGCAAGTGTGGCCATTTGTTTAAGTACCTGGATAACTAAAATAAAGGAGTTGCGTTTAGAAGTTGGACTATCACGTGAAGAAATGGAAAAGATAAAATTGGATTGGTTTCGGGCAATTGTGAAGCGATCAGATTTAATAGAAACCGAATTTCTACGATCAATTCGCTAGCTTTACGGTCAATTGTTTAGTATGCGGTGGTTGGTTCGAGTTATTCTTTATGCGTTAGGAGCAATCCTTTTGGTTTTGTTGCTGACCAATCTGCAAATTGTACTCAGTACAAAGGATTCAGTCTATACCTTGGAGGGAGAACCTCAAACCTATCCGATTGCCATCATTTTAGGTACCAGTAATAAAACTTCGGACGGAGAGCCCAATCAATTTTTTGAGAACCGAATCAATACTGCAGCAGCACTTTATAAAGAAGGAAAAATTGAACATATCATTGTGAGTGGCGACAACCGGTCAAAATATTATAATGAACCGGCTTTGATGCAAAAGGCATTGATAAAAGCAGGAATACCCGCTGACGTCATTACATTAGATTATGCAGGGCTCCGAACGTTGGACTCGATTGTTCGTGGCAAAGAAATATTCGGACAAAACAAAATAACGATTATTACCCAGGCCTTTCACGGTTACCGCGCGTTGTTTATTAGCCAATATTATGATATTGATGCGGTGGTTGTAGCCGCTCCCGATCCGAATGACCGTTTGTTCATCATGGTAAAATTAAGGGAATACTTTGCGCGTACAAAGGCATGGTTGGATTTATACATACTCAAGACCAGTCCCCGGCATTTGGGTGAGAAGGAACAACTGAATAATCAACACTTAAAAGACAGCGATTGATTAAACATGGATTTTGTACATACTTTTAGGAAAATTTGTTTGTGAATCGCAGCGTTAGACTTTTATTTTTAATCCTAATTGGTGGTGTATCCCCACACATTGTTTTTTCCCAAACAACGGAGATAAGAGGAAAGATAACCGATGCGAATTCAGGTGACCCATTGCCTTTTGTCAATGTAATCTTCAAGGGTTCTTTGTTTGGAACCACTACTGATTTTGAAGGTAATTACTACCTTACTTCGAATGACCCAACGGATACGCTGTTTGTTTCTTACATCGGGTATGAATCCAAATTCAAGATTGTACAAAAGGGAATAAAGCAAACCATCAATTTCCAGTTGGTAGAGAATATCCAGAGCCTTCAGGAAGTTGTTGTGCTGGCAGGTGAGAACCCGGCTTTCATGGTGTTGCGTAATGTTATCAAGAATAAAGACATTAACGATAAGAAAAAACTTACAGCCTACGAATATGATACGTATTCCAAAATTGAAATTGATATTGACAATATATCTGAACAGTTCCGACAGAAAAAAATAATGAAAAAAATCACACAAGTACTGGACAGTGTGGATCGGATAGCGGGAGAAGACGGAAAGCCCATCCTTCCGATTTTTATTTCGGAAACGATTTCCAAAATTTACTATCGTGCCAATCCCCAATTAAAAACAGAGCACATCTTAAACACAAAAATAAGTGGGGTAGGTGTTGATGATGGCACAACCTTTATTACGCAGGTAGTTGGTTCCTCTTTTCAGGAATACAATTTCTATCAAAACTGGTTGAATATTGTTAGTAAAGATTTTGTTTCGCCAATAGCTGATGGCTGGAAAATTTACTATGAGTATGATTTAACAGATAGCTTATACGTTGATGAGGATTATTGTTACCGGTTGGATTTTTTTCCGAAAAGCCCGCAAGACCTTGCTTTTACCGGAGCGATGTGGATTACAAAGAAAGAGTATGCACTCAAAAGAATCGATGTCACCGTTCCGAAAGCAGCAAACCTAAACTTTGTTGAAAAGATAAAAATCCAACAAGAACTTGCACCCACTACAGCAGGTGCATGGATTCCCGTTAAAAACAGGGTACTGATTGATATTGGTGAGGTGAACGATAAAATGGGAGGACTGCTCGCAAAATTTTATACTTCAAACCAAAACATAGTTGTTGATAAGCCAAAAGAAGCAAAGTTCTATGAACATCAGGTGGTGCTTGCGGAGGATACTAAGGAAAAGCAAAATGACCAGGCCTACTGGGACAATTTACGTCATGAGCCATTGTCTGAAACGGAAAAAAGTGTTTATCAGATGATTGATACCCTCCAAAATATTCCGGTGATCAGAACCTACACGGATATTATTAAAATCGTAGTAAATGGATATCACAACCTTGGGAAAATTGAAATAGGACCATATAATTCTGTGTTTGCATTGAATGATATAGAAGGCGTGCGTGCACAAATCGGGTTTCGAACAACTAATGAGTTTAATAAAAACTGGGTTTTTGGCGGTCAGTTGGCGTATGGTTTCAAAGATGAAAAATTTAAATACCTCGCTTCCATCACCAATATTATTTCGCGGGAGAAATGGACCACGCTTACACTCAAACATCGGCATGATTTAGGAAGGATTGGAATCGATGAAGAAGCCCTTTCCCAAAATTATTTCTTTCTTGCTGCGCAGCGTTTTGGTGAAATACGCAGAGGAAATTATTATAACGATACCCGACTTGATTTTAGAAGGGAGTTTTTCAAAGGGTTTACACAGCGGGCGGTGTTGCGCTACAATACGTTCGATCCTGCCTTTTCATTTGGGTATTACTCCGCAGTAAATGATACTTCTTCTGCAATTTTAGACCAATATAAAACAGCAGAAGTTATGTTGGAAGTAAGGTTTGCCCGCGATGAACTCTTCATCCAAACAGACAATGACCGCATCAGTTTAGGAACAACAAAATGGCCGGTGATAAGCTTTCAATATACCCGTGGGATAAAAGGTATTTTAGGTAGTGATTTTAATTACAACAAAATTGGATTGTCTTTTCAAAAAAGGATGAAGGTTAGCTTTTTAGGATCCTCCTATGTTACACTTGCTGGTGAATATACCTTTGATCCGTTGCCCTACCCATTGTTGTCGATGCATTTGGGAAATCAAACTTTTGTGTATACCTCAGCAACCTATAATTTAATGAACTATGGTGAGTTTGTGAGCGATAAGTATGCAACACTGAGGTTCCAGCATCACTTCGAGGGATTTTTTCTTAATCGTATTCCTCTGTTGAAAAAACTCAAGTGGAGATTACTAGCAACAAGCAATGTTTTAATGGGAGGAATGAGCACCGCGAATCAATCCCTGATTTCGGATTTTGCACCTGACCGGATGTCGCCAACTATTCCGGTGGAGCCTTTTAGATCAAACATTCCTTATATAGAAGTGGGTTATGGAGTTGAAAATATATTCAAATTCCTGCGCATCGATTTTATTCATCGCCTTACTTACCGGGAACTTTCGCCCGATTCGAGGGTGATCACACCCATCCGCAACTTTGGAATATTCTTTAGCGGACAGATTATACTTTAACCGCTGCTATTAAAAGTTATAACCTAATTCTCCGTTGGTCAATTTATATTATTCAAAAGGGGTTTTAAGGCATACCTAATTAGTGCATATTTGTGCCTTATTTTAATTTGAAGCCATTGTTGTATTATGGACATTAACATTACGTTGCCGGATGGAACGATAAAGCCTTACCCATCAGGTGTTACCGGATTTGAAATCGCACAAAGTATTAGTGAAGGATTGGCCAGGGTTTCGTTGGCCATTGAAGTGGATGGAGTTGTTTGGGATCTTTACCGTCCCATTAGGCAAGATGCTGCTATTAAGATTTTAACATGGAATGATGCTGCTGGTAAGAACACCTTTTGGCACTCATCTGCCCACTTGTTGGCGGAAGCGCTGGAAGCAGTTTATCCGGGTGTGAAATTTGGAATCGGACCGCCAATCGAGAATGGTTTCTATTATGATATTGATCTGGGGGGAAAGCCCTTTGGTGATCAGGAATTGGAAGCTGTCGAAAAGAAGATGGTTGAGCTGGCCAAAGAAAGCAATGTGTTTGAGCGTAGTGAAGTTTCCAAGGCTGATGCACTTTCTTATTTTAAAGAGAAAGATGATGAGTATAAACTTGAGTTGATTGCAGACTTGCCCGATGGTGAAATCACTTTTTACAAGCAAGGCAATTTCACAGATTTATGTCGTGGTCCTCACATCCCGAACACGGGTTTTATAAAAGCCATTAAACTACTCAATGTAGCCGGAGCCTATTGGCGCGGAAATGAAAAGAATAAAATGCTCACCCGCATTTACGGGATCACTTTTCCAAAACAAAAAGAGCTTACGGAGTATTTGCACGTTTTAGAGGAAGCAAAAAAGCGCGACCATCGAAAGCTTGGCAAAGAACTGGAGTTGTTTGCGTTCTCTGAAAAGGTGGGGATGGGATTGCCGCTCTGGCTTCCAAAAGGAACCATCTTGCGTGAACGCCTTGAGCAATTTATGCGGAAAGCTCAAATAAAGGCAGGATATGATCCGGTAGTTACTCCGCACATTGGCAGCAAACAATTATATGTGACGTCAGGTCACTATGAAAAATATGGTAAAGATTCTTTTCAACCCATCCGTACCCCGGATGAGGGAGAGGAGTTCTTATTGAAGCCGATGAATTGTCCTCATCACTGTGAGATTTACAAAACGAAACCACGTTCCTACCGGGATTTGCCCATCCGCTTTGCGGAGTTCGGAACGGTGTATCGCTATGAACAAAGTGGTGAGTTGCACGGATTGACACGGGTACGGGGTTTCACCCAGGATGACGCCCATATTTTTTGTCGTCCTGATCAGGTAAAGGAAGAGTTTATCAAAGTTATTGATTTGGTTTTCCATGTCTTTAACTCACTTGGGTTTGAAAATTATACTGCCCAGGTTTCCTTACGCGATCCGGCAAACAAGGAAAAATACATTGGTGAAGATCACCTTTGGGATCGGGCGGAACAGGAAATTCAGGAAGCGGCTAACGAAAAGGGACTAAAAACGGTAACCGAAATAGGAGAGGCGGCTTTCTATGGTCCAAAGTTGGATTTTATGGTGAAAGACGCTTTGGGAAGAAGCTGGCAATTGGGAACCATTCAGGTAGATTACCAACTTCCGCAGCGTTTTGAACTGGAATATGTCGGTTCCGACAATCAAAAACACAGACCGGTGATGATTCACCGTGCACCTTTTGGTTCGTTGGAAAGATTTGTGGCGGTATTGATCGAGCATTGTGCGGGGAATTTCCCGTTGTGGTTGGCACCAGATCAAATTGCGGTGTTGCCGATATCGGAGCGGTTCAATGAGTATGCCCAAATGGTTTATGACAGCCTTAAGCAGCAGGATATCAGAGGGTTGCTGGATAACCGGGATGAAAAAATCGGTAGAAAAATCAGGGATGCGGAAACTAAAAAGATTCCGTTTATGCTGATTGTTGGTGAGAAAGAGGTTGCTGACCGAACTGTTGCTGTGCGAAAGCATGGCCAGGGGGATCAGGGAAGTGTGTCATTGGATGAGTTTATTGCCAATTTTGTGAAGGAATCTGCATCGCCTATTTGAGCTTCAGATTTTGAAAGAATAAAAATATAGCGATATTTGCACCCTGTTTGTAGAATTTAAACTAAAAAGAATATCAAGCCAGTAAGCAAAAGACCTTTCAGAAGGGGCCCGCAGAGAGAAGAGGAACCCTACAAGGTCAACGAAAGGATTACCGCACAACGCGTTAGGGTGGTTGGAGACAATGTAACAGTTGATGTATACCCTATTCAACAAGCAATAAAAATTGCTCAGGATCAAGGACTTGATCTGGTTGAGATTTCTCCGAATGCAGATCCTCCGGTGTGCAAAGTGGTAGACTATTCAAAGTTTAAGTACGAACAGAAGAAAAAGCAAAAGGAAATAAAATCACGTACCCAGAAGGTAGTGGTGAAGGAAATTCGGTTTGGACCGAATACCGAGGAGCACGATTTCAACTTTAAAGTGAAACACTCCACAAGCTTTTTGCAAGAAGGTTCGAAAGTAAAGGCGACCGTTCGCTTTTATGGACGTTCGATTGTTTTCAAGGAACGTGGTGAAATTTTGTTGCTACGTTTTGCGCAAGCACTCGAAGAAGTTGGAAAAGTTGAACAGATGCCCAAGTTGGAAGGCAAGCGCATGTCGATCTTGCTAACACCGAAGGCAACAGCGAAAAAGTAAATAAATTTAATAGTATATAAAATGCCTAAAATTAAAACGAAGTCTGGGGCTAAAAAGCGGTTCAAAGTTACCGGTACCGGTAAGATTGTTCGTAAAAAGGCCTTCAAAAGTCATATTTTGACTAAAAAAGGGACCAAGCAAAAGAGGAGATTAGGGCAATCAGGACTTGTTCGCAAAGAAGATGCGAACAATATTGCGCCAATGATCCCTTATCTTTTTTAATGGTTTAATGTTTCACCCGGTTTTTGGCAACTAAGATCCCGGTAAAAGGGGACGCCACCGACCAAAAAATTAATTTAAAATGCCTAGATCAGTAAACAGCGTAGCCTCCAGGGAGAAACGCAAAAAAATCTTGAAACTTGCCAAAGGGTACTTTGGAAGAAGAAAGAACGTATGGACAGTAGCAAAAAATGCTGTCGAAAAAGGATTAGTATATGCTTACCGTGACAGGAAGCAAAAGAAGAGAGAGTTCAGAGCAATCTGGATTCAGCGTATTAACGCAGGTGCAAGACTTCACGGCCTTAGCTACTCGGAGTTAATGGGCAAACTTAAAAAAGCAGAAATTGATCTTAACCGCAAGGTACTTGCTGATTTGGCAATGAACCATCCGGAGGCTTTTGAAGCAGTTGTTTCGAAAGTTAAATAAGATTTGACTATAACTTTGAAGGGGCTTCGGCCCCTTTTTTTGTTTTTATTGGATTTTGACTAATTTAACACGGATTTTTTACCAGTATTAGCGATATTTTAACTTTTTTAACTTTATACAGGTGCGTTATCATTTCATCATCCAATTCCTTAAATTTCATTCTTTAGACGATTTCTAATGGTAGAGCAACCCTATCGTCAAGATGAATCTGTTCAACTTGCAGAAACGCTAGTTGAAATACACCCTGATTTGGATAATCCATTTCCGGGATTAAGACCATTTACGGTAGACGAGTGCCACTTGTTTTTTGGTAGGGAAGGACAAGTGGATGAGATGTTGGTCAAGATGGCCAAGCATCGGTTCGTATCTGTATTGGGCCATTCAGGAAGCGGGAAATCTTCCCTCATGTATTGTGGAATGTTGCCCGTTTTGTTTGGCGGATTTATTACACAAACAGGCCCGCATTGGCATGTGATCGCCACACGCCCCGGGGCATCACCAATTGATAGCCTCTGTAATTCTATCATTGAGTATTTGATAGCAACTAAGCGAATTGATGAAAATGAACAAACCATTCACAAAGCGATTATCAATTCCGTATTGCGCAGCGGTCCTGATGGCTTGATTGAAATCAGCAGGTTCCTTCAGGAAAATGCAAATGAAAATGTATTTTTTCTCATTGACCAATTCGAAGAAATTTTCAGGCATTTTAATAGTGGTATTGAAGGTGCCATTGATGATGCCCAACTTTATGTTAATTTAATTTTAAATGCGGTTGGTCAAACTAAAATCCCTGCCTACGTATCGATCACGATGCGTTCAGATTTTATGGGTAACTGTTCATCCTTTACCGGACTAACAGAATTGATCAACGCCAGTAATTACCTCGTTCCGCAAATGACGCGTGAACAAAAGAAGATGGTTATCGAAGGACCGGTGGCAGTTTCGGGTGGCCGTATTTCCAAACGATTAGTAAAAAAGCTTTTAAGTGAAATAGGCAGCAACCAGGATCAGTTGCCCATTCTCCAACATGCATTGATGCGTACATGGGAGTTCTGGCTCAGTAACCGCGAGCCCGGTGAACCGATGGATATCCGCCATTACAATGCGATTGGTAGAATTAGTCAGGCGCTATCGCAACACGCGAACGAAACCTATGATGAACTCTCCAGTCGGGATAAGGGAATAGCAGAAGTATTATTCAAGAGCATAACAGAAAAGAATCAGGAGAACAAAGGTATGCGCAGGCCGTGCCGTTTAAGTTTGGTGGCAGAACTGGCGGAGGCGAGCGAAGAAGATGTGATCAATGTTGTGGAACATTTCAGAATGTCGGGCAGATCGTTTCTCATGCCCGCTGCAAATGTTCCGTTGGAATCAAACTCCATGATTGAGCTTTCCCACGAAAGTTTGATGCGCATTTGGAATCGTCTCGATGATTGGGTGGAAGATGAGTATGAATCGGTAACGATGTACAAACGTCTTTCTGAAGCGGCTTCCATGTATCAGATTGGAAAGACAGGCTTATGGCGTCCGCCCGATTTGCAACTGGCACTCAACTGGCAAAAGAAACAAAAACCAACGCGTGCCTGGGCACAACGGTATGATGAAGCGTTTGAGCGGGCAATCGTATTTCTTGATACCAGTCGTATTACCTACGAAGCGGAGTTAAAGAACCAGGAGATGATGCAGAAACGTGTCTTGAGACGGACACGGATTACGGCTATTATTTTTGGTATTGCGTTCCTAGTAGCCATTGGGCTTTTCGTTTTTGCCTATTTGCAGATGTTGCAGGCGGATGCACAAAAGCAGATAGCAATAGATCAAAAAAAAATAGCTGAGGATCAGACTGAATTAGCCCGTGTGGCTCTAAAGAAAGCGGAAGAGCAAACTGCTTTAGCTGAATCACGATGGGAGCAATTGCAAGTAGCTTTCGATTCTCTAGAGAAGACAACAGGTAAGTTAGAGGTTTCCCTTAGTGAAACACAACGCCAGCGTAACCGTGCTGAGCAATTAATGATCGAAGCAAACCAACAGCGTGACACCGCACAAATTCAGACAGCGTTGGCCATTGAAAATTTCAATAAAGCTGAGGAAAACTATGCAAAGTTTAATGCGCAATATATGTTGACCCTTGCCCAAACACTTGCTACAAAATCGGTTCAAGAAGATGATGAAGCTGATTTGGCTGGATTGTTGGCGATGCAAGGTTATCACTATCACAGACGCTATAATGGCAAAAAATATGATCCGTACATTTACCGTGGATTGTACTATTCATTAACGAAACTTTCAAGCTCAACCTATAACGAGATTAAAGTACCGGGCGTAAATAAAAATCGAATGAATTCCCTTGTACTGTCTTCCAAATCGAATACCCTTTATGTTTCTGGAACGGATGGTCGAATTTTTACTGGTGATTTTACAAAACTAGTAAGCACGGCAACGGGCATTCAAAATCCTTATCCAAACAAAGTGATTGCACTTAGTCAGGATGAAAACTATTTGGTCAATGGATCGGATTCTGCTTTTGTACAGGTTTATAATTTGAAATCGCCAAAACAGAAACCAGTTATTATCAACGGATTTAAAGGCGCAACCAATGACATTGAATTCCTTCCGGCAAGCACAAGTTTTATCGTGTCAAGTGGGGATTATGTGGGTGGATCATATCAACTTACAAAGGTTGACCAAGCCACTGGAACCAAGGAAACTCTCGTCACATTGCCGTATGAACTTAAATCAATCAGCATTAGTCCGAATGGAAAGCAGTTGGCCGGAGCAACATGGACGGGTCAGGTTGTATTAGTTGATTTAGTCACAAAGGCATTTACTATTCTCGTTCAGGAAAAGGCACCGCAAAGGATTCTTTCAATTAAATATAGTCCTGATAGTAAACTGTTGGCATACGGAACGGATGACCCGGACAATAAGCGTGGATTGGTAAAACTCTACAATTTTGAAACAAAGGAAACACGGCAATTTTCCGGACATCGTGCAGGTGTTTACGATGTTGAGTTTAGCGCAGATGGAAAACTACTGGCAAGCGCGGGATCAGACAGACGATTACAAATGTGGGTGTTGGAAAGTCCAGAAGATCTACCAATTGTGATGGACAATAACAATGGGTTTATCTGGGACATCGAATTTGCCAAAACCTCGGATTATTTAATCGCAGCCTGTGATAATTCTGAGATTAGGGTATGGCCAACTGATCCTGCTATATTAGCAAATCAGGTATGTCCGAAAATCAATAGGAATATGTCGGCAGATGAGTGGGAAAAATACATTGCGGATGAAAAAGTGACCTATGAATATACGTGTGTTGGGGCTTTAATCGAAGATTATTGATGAGGATTTTACTAGCCTTAGTATGTATTGGTTGTATGGGAGTATCCATACGCTCGGCTGCCCAGGCAACCGATTGTGAATTGGTGCTAAACCAGGCAACTGATGAATATAATGCGGGTCACTTCTATAGCATTTCCTCTATTCTTACACCGTGCATGAACAAGTTTACGCGCGAGCAACGTCAGCGTGCAAATTTGTTGCTGACACAAACATATCTTTTATTGGACAATCCGGAAGAAGCGGAGAAGAGCTATTTAAAACTGTTACAAGCGAATCCTGAATTTACGGTCGATGAAAGTCGTGATCCGATTGATGTTGTCTACCTCAGTAAAAAATTTACAGCCGCTCCGATATTTTCAATTTCCGGAAAAATTGGAATGAACACGTCTCCTGTTCAGGTAATACGGTATGAGTACAGTACAGGTGTTCAAAGCAAATCGAAGTACTCACTCGAGCCTGGCTGGCAAGTTGGCTTAGGTGGTGAATGGCACATTCGCGATGAGATCAGTTTAAATGCCGAAGTAAACTATGTGGCATCGGGATTTAAAGTCTCTAAAACCGGATTTGATGGCGACCTATTAGAAAGTACAGACCGCCAAAATTGGTTGAGGGTACCTATCTCGTTGAAGTATTCGGTTGCAGAAGGCAAGTATCGTCCTTACGGGTATGTGGGATTATCGCTTGATTTGCTTTTTAAAGACAAAGCTGAAATTATCACGATTAATAAAAGTGAGCAGGATGGAACGTCTATTGAGACAGTCGCAGAGAGTCCTTCGATGGATTTTACCTACAGAAGAAATACAGTGAATCGATCTTTTTTTGTAGGAGGTGGAATAAAAATAAAATACAAACTTGATTATGTCTTTTTTGATCTTCGCTACTCACTGGGGCTAACAAATGTTGTGAATACTAATACGCAGGCTGAATTTAGTGACTCACAGGATAAGGGTGATCCTATCTATCGATATTGGTACACCGATGATAATTTTAGAATTGATAATCTGGCGATTTCGGTTGGATACATTCGGCCACTTTACAAACCCAGAAAATTAAAGAAGGCCAGAACAAAATCGTTGTTTAAAAAAATTGAGAAGAGCGATGATGTGGAGTAGGGGAAAAATATGTTTTTGTAATCTTCTCGCAATTTTAATTGTGGGATACGTGTTTTTTGGATGCGATACAGAAGGAAACCTGGAACCTCAAGTTGCTTTCATAAAATATTATGGTGGAGAAGGAAATCAGGAGGCAGTAGACCTCCATGTTAACAATGATGGTACGATTATACTTTTAGGGACTACCACAAACAATGGTACTTCCAATGTTTTTCTTGTGAAGACTGATTATAATGGCAACACTTTAACGACCGCGACCTTTGGAAATGGTGCTGATGTGGCGCGGGATTTAGAGCCTACGGATGATGGTAATTTTGTCGTCTTATCGAGGTTCAGAAGTCAGGGAATAGATTCAGTAAAACTTTTGAAGATCACCCCTGACTTAATCAAATTGGATTCGGTTGTGGATGGTTTTGCGGGAAAAGATTCTTATCCCAATACCGTTACAGCAATCGATCAGGCAGGTGTTAGGGGGTACGTTGTAACAGGATCAACAACGTTTGTAGAAGCTACACAAAACGCAGTTCGATCTGCGATGCATTTACGTTTTTCAGAGACTCTGGAGGAGTATGCGGGCAGTTGGAAAAGAACGCACAGTACTTCTTTATTGAATCCTGGGGTTACTGACATTGGTGTTAGAACAGTTTCCCTGGATGCCACACGTTTTTATGTATTTGGATATTCAAATGGAGAAACGCAATTACAGTCTTATCAACAATGGTACTATTCATTAAATAATGTAGGGATTCCTGGCTATAGCGACTTTATTTCTTCTGCCTCTCAAGATTTTGTTTCAGATGCATCCTCTTCTTCTACTTTAGCTTTTGGATCGATTTCAACATCTGAAACTTCTGGTAGCAAAACATTGACTTTTTCACGATATCCAATCTATACCAGGGTTGAAAATGCCCGCGAGGAAATTAAGGAACTGGGTTCACCAATAACTATTAAACTTTCGGCTGGTAGTTCTTTAAGAAATTTAGAAGCAGTAAAAATTGTATCAAAAAATTCTGGCGATGGCTATTTTGTAGTTGCGAATGAGATTGAATTGGATGATTCACGGAACATTTGGGCAGCAAGAATTGACGAGGCGGGAAATGTAATTTGGTCTGCTACTTTTGGAGCCATGGCGAATGATGACCGGGCTGGATCGGTGGATGAATTGCCAAACGGACGTGTAGTAGTGCTGGGAACAATGAATCTTGAGAACCAGGATAAGTTGGCATTAATAAATTTAAGTAGTAGCGGAAAACTTAAGAATTGATTGAATGATGGTAAAGGAAATTATATTCAGGTTGGTTACAAGTACAGGTTTTTAACATACATACAAGGGTTGGCATTTTTTATATGATTCGAAATTTTACTCAACAAACATGTGCTTCCATCCTGTTTATATGCGGGATACTTTTGGTGTTGGGTACAAATGCGTATGGCCAATGCACGATTACTAATCTAAATCCCACGTACTGTGCTGCCGATGCCGCTTTTGCTTTAACAGGCGGTACAAATTATTATGGTGAGGGCGTAAGTGCTGGGAATTTTGACCCTGCCGCAGCTGGACCAGGAACACATCAGATCGTTACAACGAATGGAGATGCTTCAAATTATAACATAGTAACCTCAGGAACTTTCAATAGGATTGTCGCAGCTGGCACTGTGCTTCCGCTGGCAAACGATACAGAGAGTGGGGTTATACCCATTCCATTTACATTCAATTTTTTCGGGATTGATTATACCAGTTTACGGATTGGATCCAATTTAATAGTGGGGTTCGATGTAGCACCATCCGTAGCAACTGGCTTCAATCCCACGTTGCCCAATGCAGGAAATCCCAATAACTTTATTGCAGCAGCATGGGACGATCATGGAGCTGGCGGAACCATTCAATATTTTGTAACTGGTATGGCGCCTTTTCGAATATTTGTCATTGACTACAATGCTATTCCGAGGGGCGGGGGAGGATATACCACGACTTCTCAAATTCAATTACATGAGACAACCAACGTAATTGAAATCCATACAACAAATGCGGAATTTGGTACCAATGGAAACTTGGCAACACAAGGAATTGAAAATAACAATGGTACAATAGCGTACTCAACCCCTGGCAGAAACAATACCGGATGGGATGCAACGAATGATTATGTTGGTTTTTTCCCGACTTGTCTTGATATAAGATCTGTTACAATTGATCCGATTCCAACAACAGCCGATGCAGGCATAAACATCGAACAGTGCAACAACTCTATTTTCACTATGGCGGCCAATTCACCAGTTGTTGGCACAGGCGTATGGAGCCTTGAATCAGGCAGTGCCACGATCACCAACCTGGCTTCCCCGACCACAACAGTGACGGGCATCGCAGCGGGCACGAGTGCCACCGTTCGCTGGACGATCAGCAACGGAATATGCGGCTCTACCTTTTCGGATATCGTGTTGACCAATACCGCCCCAGCACCATTGGCGGATGGAGGACCAAACCAGGAAAAGTGTAACACAGGATCTTTTACCTTAGCGGGGAATGCCCCTGCACCGGGCACTGGCCTGTGGACGATTGTGGGCCCTGCCAATGGCGCGGTCATAACCACACCCAGCTCGAATACGAGCGGGGTCACAGGCCTTACGGCCGGCAGTAGCGTAACGCTTCGCTGGACGATCAGCAACGGTTCGGTTTGCCTTGCGAGCAGTTCGGATGTAACGTTAACGAACCTATCACTGGCACCCGTTGCGAGTGCAGGACCAAACATTGAGCAGTGCAATACAAGCATCTTTACGATGGCAGCCAATGCGGCCTCCCCCGGTACAGGAGTTTGGAGTCTGGAATCAGGCAGTGCCACGATCACCAACCTGGCTTCCCCGACCACAACAGTGACGGGCATCGCAGCGGGCACGAGTGCCACCATTCGCTGGACGATCAGCAACGGAATATGCGGTTCTACCTTTTCGGATATCGTGTTGACCAATACCGCCCCAGCACCAGTAGCGGATGCAGGACCATTTCAAGAAAAGTGCGATGATGGCTCCTTTACAATGGATGCCAATGACCCTTCTCCCGGAACAGGTGTGTGGACTTTGTTTTCAGGAACAGCCACCATTGTATCCCCAACAAGTCCTACGACACTGATAACAGGAGTTCCTCCGGGAACTACCGCCTTGTTGCGATGGACCATTAGCAACGGAACGTGTGGAACATCCAGTGAAGTAGTGGCGCTTGCGAATACTGAATTGCCGAGTATAGCAGATGCTGGAGTAGATATAGAGCAATGTAACAGCAGTACATTCATTATGGCTGCTGTAAGCCCGACAGTTGGGGTGGGCCAATGGACTTTGCAGTCAGGAATTGCTACGATTACGAATCCAAACTCTCCATTTACAACGGTTACCGGAATCCTTGCAGGAAATAGTGCTACACTACGCTGGACTGTTGCCAATGGGAGTTGTGCAGCTAGTTTTGAAGATATTGTTTTAACCAATCGTGCAATCGCACCGGTTGCGAATGCAGGATTGGATCAGGAAAAATGTGAGGACGGTAATTTTACAATTGCAGGAAATCCAGCTGCTCCTGGTACTGGTGTGTGGACATTGATTTCCGGGGCAGCAACAATTACCACACCTACCAGTGAAATAACTACAGTCACCGGAGTACCGCTGGGAACAAGTGCCACATTGCGTTGGACGATTAGCAATGGAGCTGTTTGCGGTTCGACTTTTGATGAGATTGTGATTACTAATTATGAATCACCGAGCATAGCAGATGCGGGTATAAATATTGAACAATGCAGCAACGCTATATTTACGATGGCAGCAATACCCCCTGTTGTTGGAACTGGCATTTGGACTATTCAAACAGGAAGCGCCACCATCACCAACAATACATTAGCCACAACAACCATTACGGGAGTGGCTGCAGGAACAAGTGTTACGGTTCGCTGGACAGTCAGTAATGGGGTCTGTGCTGCTACGTTTGAGGATATCGTGCTTACGAACAATTTTCCTGGTTCGGTTGCAGATGCAGGTGTTGATATTCAGCAGTGTAATACCAGCACTTTTACGATGGCAGCTGTTGTTCCTGCCGTTGGAATAGGGGAGTGGAGTTTACAATCAGGTTCAGCAACGATTACAGATCCGTTTTCAGCTTTCACATCGGTTACTGGAGTGTTACCCGGAACAAGCGCAACGCTACGGTGGACGGTTACAAATGGAACCTGCCCTCCAACTTTTGAAGATATAGTTTTGACCAATTCGGATAGTGGACCTTCATCAAACGCAGGTCCTGATCAGGAAAAATGTAGTAACGGTAGTTTTACCATGGCTGCGAATTCAGCATTCCCTGATACAGGAACATGGACCTTGATATCGGGTGCAGGAACTATTACAGACCCTACTAGTGAAATCACAACGATTACAGATGTCCCTGTTGGTACGAGTGCGGTTTTTCGATGGACGATCGTTGCAGGGGCAACGTGTGGATCAGGTTCAACTTTTGATGATGTTGTGCTAACCAATAGTGCTCCGCCATCTGTTGCAGACGGTGGTGTTGATATCGAACAGTGTAACGCAAGCATTTTTACCATGGCAGCGATAACCCCGGTTATCGGAACGGGTACGTGGATGGTCATATCTGGTAGCGCATCAATCGGTAACTCAACATCTGCTACTACTACAGTATCGGAATTAAACCCTGGTAGTAGTGCCACCTTACGTTGGACGGTAAGCAATGGAAGTTGTACTCCTACATTTGCAGATATTGTGTTGACCAATACAGCACCGGCACCAATCGCCAATGCAGGATTGGATGAGGAACAGTGTGACAGCGGAAGCTTTATCTTATCAGGAAATGCACCTGCACCAGGTTCTGGTTTATGGACAATTATTGGCCCCGCAAGTGGAGCAGTGATCACTACGCCAACATCCAGTACCAGTGATGTTACGGGATTGGCCGCTGGTAGCAGTGTTACCCTTCGCTGGACAATCAGCAACGGCAGTGTTTGTGCACCAACCTTTGATGAAGTCACGCTAACCAATACAGCAACGCCAAGCATCGCGGATGCCGGTGTTGATATCGAACAATGTAACACCAGTATTTTTACGATGGCTGCGACCGCTCCAGCTATTGGAACCGGTGTATGGAGTGTTGAATCCGGGACAGCAACGATCACCAATGTTGCATTGGCCACTACAACAATCACGGGAATATTGCCCGGCAGCAGTGCCACCTTACGCTGGACGGTGAGCAATGGAAGTTGCACCAGTACTTTTGAAGACATCGTGTTGACAAACACAGCACCGGCACCAATCGCCAATGCAGGATTGGACCAGGAACAATGTGACAGTGGAAGCTTTACTTTATCAGGAAATGCACCTGCACCAGGTTCTGGTTTATGGACAATTGTTGGCGCAGCCAATGGAGCAGTCATCACCACCCCAACATCGAACACCAGTGGCGTAACTGGATTAACAGCAGGAGCAAGCGTGACCCTTCGCTGGACAATCAGCAATGGAAGTGTATGTGCACCAACCTTTGATGAAGTTACTTTAACCAATACCGCGCAACCAACGATTGCCGATGCTGGAGTCGATATAGAACAGTGTGACAATGGAACATTTGTTATGGTCGCAAACGTACCGGTCAGTGGTATAGGAGCATGGACAGTTCAATCAGGAACAGCAACCCTAACGAATCCAGCTTCACCTGTTACTACTGTTACGGGAGTTCCTGCGGGTAGTTCCGCTACTCTTGTATGGACAATCAGCAATGGAAGTTGTGTCGATAGTTTTGATGAAATTATTGTTACCAATACTATTGCACCAACAGTTTCGGCTGCCGGAATGGATCAGGAAATTTGTAATACCGGAAGTTTTATCATGGCAGCGAATGCTCCCACAGTTGGTACAGGTACATGGAGTTTGGTTAGTGGTACAGCAACGATTACCGATCCAACTTCTGAAACAACAACAGTAACTGGGGTTCCTACAGGAAGCAGTGCTACATTGCGATGGACGATCTCAAACGGTACAATATGTTCCCTAAGCATTGATGATGTTGTGGTTACGAATAGTGACTTGCCAACCTTGGCTGATGCTGGAATTGATATTGAACAATGCAATACGAGTACGTTCATTATGGCCGCAAATAGCCCACTCGTTGGGGTGGGTGTATGGACGGTTGAAAGTGGAACCGCAACGATTACCAATCCAAGCTCGCCAACCACAACCGTTACGGGAGTGCCTGTCGGTACAAGTGCACTCCTTCGCTGGACTATTTCCAACGGAAGTTGCGCGCCTACCTTTTCAGAAATTACGGTAACGAATACTACTCCGGCTACAATTGCTGATGCGGGTACCAATCAAAGTCTTTGCGGTTCGTCTACTACATTAACTGCTAATAATGCTTTAATAGGTTCAGGTAGTTGGACCATTGTGAATGGAGCGGGAGGGATTGTTAATTCTCCAAATGATCCGGCCAGTATTTTTGATGGTGCAGCAGGTACTACCTATACGCTCCGGTGGACAATTTCAAATGGTGCATGTTCAAATTTTGACGATGTTCAAATTGAATTGAAGCGAATCCCGGATGTTGCGGCTTCAGATGCTTCAATCTGTACTGGGGAGATTACCAATATTATTATCAGCAATCCGAATGCCGTTGCAGGTACAGTTTTTAATTGGGTTGTTTTAACTTCTACGAATGTTTCAGGAGCTTCACCAGGAACAGGAGATGTAATCAGCCAACTCCTTACAAGCACGGATGGTATTACATCAGGAACTGTGGTTTATCAGATTACACCAAGTGCGAATGGTTGTTTCGGTACATCGATTGATGTCACGGTAACCGTTAATCCAAAACCAGTAATAACCACACCTCCCTCTTCTTTGATAGCAGAAGTTTGTAGTGGAACACCATTGAATTTTATTCCTACTTCAACCATCGGAGGCACTACGTTTACATGGACTTCAAATGTGATTGGAACATTGAGTGGTGTGAGTGCAGGAGGATCAGGTACCATTGCAGATACACCGGTCAATGCTACAAATGTTTCAGCGGTAATAATTTACACAGTGACTCCATCAATTGGCGCTTGCTTGGGAACACCTATTAATTATGTGGTAACTGTGAGGCCTGTACCCGATGCAATGGCAACGGGACAAGCGATTTGTTCAGGACAGTCGACTTCCATTGCTATCACCAATCCCAATGCTGTTGCGGGCACTGTTTATTCATGGGTCATTCAAAGTATCTCGAATGTATCGGGAGCATCTGATGGATCAGGAAACAATATAAGTCAGGTATTAACCAGTACCAATGGTGTGACATCCGGATCGGTTACGTACCGGATTACACCTTCAATTAATGGTTGTCCGGGTAACTTCATTGATGTAGTGGTTACGGTGAACCCGGTTCCGGTAATAACAAATAACCCAACTACCTTAATCCAATCAACGTGTAGTGGCGATGCATTAAACTTCCTGCCTACTTCAACGGTTGCCGGAACAACCTTTACCTGGTCTTCATCGATTTCAGGTACTATTGGCTCGGTATCGCCAAATGGAACTGGACCCATTACGGATGCGCCAGTGAATAGCGGAAACTCACCGGGAGTTGTGACCTATACCATCATCCCAACCGTTGGTACATGTATTGGCACTCCGGTCAATTTGGTAGTGACCATCAAACCAAGGCCAACTGCAACCGCAAGCCAAACGGATTTCACAATTTGTTCCGGGGAGAATGCTACCGTAAGCTTAACTCCTGGACCTTTAAATGTTGGCGGTACGACATTTTCATGGATGATCTCCGCAACGCCTAATGTAATAGGAGCGGCCGATGGAAATGGTTCCAACATTAATCAAGTTCTAAGTACCTCTGATGCAAATGTTGGAACGGTAATCTATACCGTTACACCCAACTCCAACGGTTGTGATGGATTGCCAATAAATATAACCGTAACGGTGAATCCAATTGCTACTGTTGATGTTGGACCGGATTATAGTGTTTGTGAGCCAACAACAATTCCAATTAGTGGAATAATGGGCGGTAGTGCTTCAGCTGGAATTTGGACCATTATGTCAGGAGCAGGGTCAATATCTTCGAGTACAACGGTAGGCAATGTAGTAACCGCCACCTATACTGTGAACCCATCGGATATTTCAAGTACTATAACTTTACTCCTTACAACGGATGATCCGGATTTAGCAGGACCCTGTGTTGCCGCATCGGATGAATTGAAAATAACAATCAACAGGCAAGCAATTGTAACTGTTCCAAATGACTACACAGTTTGCGAACCAACTTCAATTAATTTATCGGGAACACTTGGCGGAAGCGCAACTTCGGGGGCATGGTCTATTTTAAGTGGAAACGGAGTATTATCAGTGAGCAGTGTCACGGGGAATGTAGTAAATGCAAATTACCTGCCCGATCCAAGTGATGTTTCATCCGTTGTTTCTTTCCGATTGACAACCAATGATCCAGATGGAGCCGGGCCATGCGTTGAAGTATTTGATGATGTGGATATCACCATTAATGAATCTCCAAAAGTATTTGCGGGAAATGATTTCGAAGTTTGCGAGGATCAGGTGGTTAACTTAAATGGTTCTTTTAGCGGGGCTACTTCTATGGTGACCTGGAATGGAGGCAGTGGGGTTGCACAATTCGGTAACATAAATAATGCAGTAACCACGTATGCGTTAACTGCGGCAGATATAACTGCGGGTTTTATTACCCTTACTCTTACAACGAATGATCCGGTGGGCGTTTGTGATCCTGTTTCTGATCAGGTAATAATTACAATTAATAAATTACCGGCTGTCGCGTTGGCTAACTTAGCGCCAAGCTATGCAGAGAATAATCCACCGGTTTCAATGGTAGGATTTCCTTCAGGAGGAACTTTTACAGGGCCTGGAGTACTGGCTGGAACGAATATTTTTGATCCAGGCAATGCAAACATAGGTTCAAATGTTATCACGTATACCTATACAGATAGTAAGGGGTGTACAAACTTTGCTTCACAAAACGTAGTGGTGAATGAGTTAACGACCATAAACTTTGGTGTATACAATGGTGTGAGTTATGATTTTAGTGCAAATCCTCAAATTTGTGCTGACATTGACCAAGTGCCTTTAAGAGGTGATCCCCTTGTTAGCACAGGCCAGCTCCCGACATTCTTTTCATGCCCTGCTAATCCTTCAATTATTGGGTTCGATGGAACCGATTATTATATCAATACAGACGGACTTGATACCGATACTTATTTTATTGAATATACTTATACGAATACTTTAGGTGCAACCTCGACTTTAACGAAAGCTGTAAAAGTAAGTGCAGCACCTCGCGCAATCATTAGTGCTATAGATAGGTGTGTGGATGATCCTATGGTATTTATCAGCGCATCGGATATACCTAAGAACTCAACTCCACCCGATAGTAGTGTTTTTGTGTCTTGGTTGTGGGATTTTGGTGACGGATCACCACTTGAAGATTCAGAAACCATAACGCATAACTATTTCACTGCCGGACCTGGAAATTATGACGTTACTTTAACTGTTACTACTGATGCTGGGTGTTTCGATTCAGTCGTTAGAACTGTAACAATTGGTTCTGCTCCGATTGTTGATTTTACGTGGGATAAAATATGTGGTGATCAACCTACCGAGTTTATGCAACAAGCCTCGGTCGTTTCCGGAACTATAAACTCCTATGCATGGGATTTTGGCGATGGGGATATCCTTTCTGCTGGAATAGGATCAATTCCTGTGGCAAATGATGGACGTACAACAGGAACGTATGAAAATCCAAATCATCAATTCATTGACTTTGGTAAACGATTTGTTGAATTAACCATTACAACTTCCCAGGGTTGCGAATCGTCTTTAACAAAGCAGATGTTTACGGTTGATAAAATCACGATTGATAATTCTGACGCGTATTGGGAAGATTTTTCTATTAATAATGGATCTTGGTTCGAAGACCTCTCATCCAGTTGGATATTTGGTCCTCCTGATGGGAATACAATAAATTCATTAAACCAGGTCTGGTGGACTGGCGGGAATACCAGTTCTGCGGATGATTTTTCAACCTACTACAAGAGCGAAAATTCATCAGTCACAGGCCCTTGCATTGATTTAGAATATGTCGATCGGCCGATGATTTCAATAGACTATTGGTCCGATACACCGAACAGGGATGATGGAGCTGTTTTGCAATATTCCCGAGATGGAAACAACTGGATTTCCATTGGTGATGCAGAAGGAGCAGGGATCAACTGGTACAATGGTAAATTCCTTTCAGCTTCTCCCGGAGGACAAAAAACATTTGCATGGACCGATACATTAAGCGGATGGAAGACTGCCCGCTACAAACTGGATGATATACCTGTTGCAGACCGGGATCAGGTCTTATTCAGAATTGCTTTTGGTAGTAATGCAGATAACCTTCCGGGCAGGGTTTTAAATGGTTTTGCTTTCGATAATATCTACATTGGTAACAAGCAAAGGAATGTATTAGTAGAGTCATTTGTCAATGCGAGCCAACCTGCCAGCAATACAACTAATGACTATTTGAATGGTTTATTTGATGATCAATTCTTGGCTAAAACAGAATCGGACTTTTTCAAGATCGAATACCATGTTGCACAACCTGGGTTTGACTCTTTGAATTATTATAATCCAACTGATCCTGCAGGTAGAGGCTTGAGCTATGGAGTCGTTCAACCACCCGTTGCGATAATGGATGGTATTTTAGGGGATTTTTATGGGAAGGTATTTTCCGGAAACTATTTGAACATTATTCCAGAAGAATTGGATAGGAGAGCATTGGAGTCACCTGTTTTTGAAATTACGCGATTAGAGAATATCGGTACGGACGAAAGTTCTATGTATGTTAAAATGGATGTTCAATATGTAGATTCAATTACCACAAATTTCACAAATCCGGTGACATTCCAAATAGCCCTAGTCGAAGACAACGTTACGGTAGAAGGTAAAAATTTTAGAAATGTTGTACGTAAACTTCTTTTAAATACTGAAGGTTTAACAACTTCACGAACATGGAATATGGGCGATAATTTTTCTCCAACAGATAGCATCGTTGTTAACAGGATAATTGATTTCCCTATTCAAAACCCTGACAGCCTATTTCTAGTTGCTTTTGTTCAGGACAATGTAACCAGGCAAATATTGCAATCGAAGGTGATCAAAGGACCACCAAAAACCGGAGCCAAACCCGTTGGGGTGGATGATGGTTCTGTGCTTGCTGAACTAAACAACATCATGGTGTACCCGAACCCAGCAAAGAATAAGTTTTACTTTGGTTTTGAAGGTGAACTTTCGCGGAATTATTCGTACAGCATTATTGATCAGCGGGGTGTGACGGTGCTTCGCGGCTCTATAAATCGTGATCGTGATATTGATCAGGAAGTGGACGTTACTTCCCTGGCAAATGGTATTTACTTTGTAGCAATCGGTTCAACTGAAAAGGCATTGGTGTACAAGAAGATTGCGATTATGAACCGAAACTAGACAAGTTCTTTTTTTAATTCCGCAATGGCATTTTCACAATGGTACGAAAACCCAAATACCATATCGGGGATTTCACTCAGCTTGGTTTTGGCTTTGCATTGTTGCTCAATTAAAACAACATTGTTTTTCAATTCCGACAATCCCATCAACGTAAGGGAAGGTTTTATCTGATGGGCCAGGCCGGAAACTTTATCCCAGTCCTTTGCTTTCATGGACTCTTGCATTTCGTCTAAAACTTTTGGAATGGTGGTAACAAATGTCTGCACCATTTCCTGAATGAACTCTTTGTTGTTCCCGGACACTTCGCGCAAGTAGTTAAGATCGTAGCTTATTTTCTTAATAACCTCTTCCTCTTTTTTGCTCTCACGTTTGGTTGGCCTTATTTTCAAATCATCGAAGAGTTTGTTGTACAAATCTTCGGGGGTAAAGGGTTTTGGAAGGTAATCGCTCATTCCGATTGAGAGACATTTTTCGACATCGGCTTTTGTGGCATTTGCAGTTAGCGCAACAATCGGGATATCACAATAGGGTGGTTCCATGTGCCGGATTGCATGTGTAGCCTCATAACCATCCATTACCGGCATTTGAATATCCATAAGGATTACATCAAACAACGTACTTTTCACTTTCTCAATAGCCACCAAACCATTTTCGGCAGTTTCGGTATGGCACTTCCAGAGTTTGAGGATACTTTTGGCGTAGAGCCTGTTAATATCATTGTCTTCCACCAGCAACACACTTAAGTTTCCAACTTTTATATTCTTGATATCCTTTTTCGTCTTGGCCTCCATTTTGGCAATCTCTTTTGGCTTGCCAATTAGGTAAGGAATGATCACCGTGAAGGTTGAACCAACGTGCTCCTCACTTTTCACTTCAATGATACCATTTTGAAGTTCAACAAGTTGTTTTACGATTGTCAAGCCAAGACCTGTTCCTCCATATTTTCTTGTAACACTTTCATCAGCTTGGCTAAAACTTTCGAAAATGGTCATCAATTTTTCTGGGGGGATACCGGCACCCGTATCACTGACTTCGATCCGTACCCAACACTGGCCGGCCTTTTCATTAAGAATATCACAGTTCACATTGATAGAGCCATGTTGTGTGAATTTTACTGCATTGCTGACCAGGTTAATGAGTATTTGATTCAGGCGGACTGGATCGCCAATTAAGATTTTGTTGAGTTTCCCATCAATAATATGCTGAAGGTTTATTTTCTTTTCTTGTGCATGATAGGCGAACGTGCTCAGTAGGGAAGGGAGCAAATCTTTGATATTGAAAGCGATTTTTTCGAATCGAAGTTTGCCCGATTCAATGGAAGCAAGATCAAGAATGTCGTTGATAATAACTTTTAGGTTTTCTGCCGAATGGCGAATCGCATTCAGGTAAATTTCCAGTTCTTCCGGACTGGGTTTTTGGCGGAGCAAGCTGGCCATTCCGGCAATGCCATTGATCGGTGTCCTGATTTCATGGCTGATGTTGGCGAGGAATTGTTCTTTGGCTTTTTGCAACCGAAGAAGTTCTTCCGCATCGCGTTTTCGTTGTGTGATATCACGACAGTCAAGTATAAAGCCGTTGATATTGTCTTTAAACTTTAAGTTGATTGCATTGAACTCCAGAAAGCGGTAGGATCCATCTTTGCACAAGAATTGAAATTCCACCTTTTCGGTGTACGCCCTTTTTTGGCTTTTGGCAAAACTTGCACGCAGAGCTTTTAAGGTTTCAGGAAGGATATAATCAAAGAAATTTTTACTGATCAGGCTATTGGATCGATACCCTAAGGTTTCGCGAACCGATGCATTGTGGTAATAGATTTTCCCGGAGTAATCAACAATAAAAATGATATCCGAACCATCTTCCACCACCGCTTCATAGAAGTAGCCCTTCTTGGTATAGTGTTCTAAATCTTTCATGTGTACCCCTTAAATCCCCAGCGCATCCATCTCCTTTAAATACCGATAGAGTGATGATTTACCAATTCCGAGCACACGGGAAACTTCGAGCACATTGTTTTCATACTTGTTTAAAAAGTGACGAATGATCCTGTACATGTAATCCTGCATGCTCATTTCTATATGGAGAAAAGACTCAATGCGTGTGGTACTGTTGAAGCTGATATCGCGGGCATTGATTTCCGAACCCTCCGTCATTACTGCGGCCAATTCAATAATGGATTTTAATTCCCTTACATTTCCATGAAAAGGATATTCCAAAAGTTTTTCCTGGGCATCCTGGGAAAGTTTAAACTTGGGCATTCCATTTTCATTCGAAAATTGATCGAGGTAATATTTTGCAATCAGTATCACATCGTTGCCACGGTCGCGCAGGGCAGGGAGGTGGATCGGCAGGCCTAACAACCGATAATATAAATCCTCTCTAAAGTTTCCTTTTTTTACTTCTTCAGCGAGATCTTTATGGGTTGCAGATACAATTCGTACATCCACTTTCACAACCTGGTTTCCACCGATCCGGGTGATTTCACGTTCTTGTAAAACACGCAGCAGTTTCGCCTGCATGTTGATATTCATTTCACCAATTTCATCAAGGAAGATGGTGCCGCCTTCGGCTTCTTCAAACTTTCCAACCCTACGGGTAATAGCACCGGTAAAGGAACCTTTCTCGTGTCCAAACAACTCGCTTTCAATCAACGTCTCAGGAACAGCGGCAATGTTGACCGCTACAAAAGGTTTATTTTTTCGTTTTGAGTTGTAATGTAGTGCTTTGGCAACCAGTTCTTTACCCGTACCTGTTTCACCTGAAATGGAAACGGAGATATTTGTTTTTACAGCTTTTTCGAGAAGCGCAAAAACTTGTTTAATAGCGGTACTGGTTCCAACGATGCTCTTTTCAAATTCATATTTTTCGGAAATCTCCTTTTTCAAATGATCAATTTCTTTGATCATGGAAGATTTGTTACGCGCATTTTTGATCGAATTTAGAAGGCCTTCTTTCGTTTCGTGGTCTTTGCTGATGTAATCGTATGCTCCGGCTTTTAACAACTCCACTGCGGTTCCTATCTTTTCCTGCGCGGAAACAATGATTACGTTGATATTGGGGTCATGGGCACGAATTTGTTCCAGGACTTTCTCACCGGGCATATCCGGCAATGAGTAATCAAGGGTAATCAAAGAAGGGTTTTTGTGAAGGTTGTCTACACATTCTTTACCGGTGGTGTAGTAAGAAACTTCGTAATCGGGGTTTAATTCCAACACATACTTTAAAAACTTGGAATAGGCTGGGTCGTCTTCAACGACAAATATTTTCACAGGGTCTTTTTCGTACATCAGTTCATATACATTTTAGCTAAAAATAAAGCTTTTTATTAAAATCTGACCAAAAAGTTACAACTGTGATAGAGGTGGTGGGATTGCGGAGTAGCCTTGATAGAACTTTATCAACTTTGTTGCGTTGGAAAAATTAAGAATAGGCTTTAATCTTTAATACCATGTTTAGTTATCAATCCGCATACGTAATCCCAGAGTTCAATCAATTGAATGAGCAGGAAGTTGAGTTAATGCAAAAGGCTCCCATACTCGTAAGCATCCTGATTGCAGGTGCCGATGGAACCATCGACAATAAAGAGGTGAAGCAAGCAATTGCCATAGCGGAAAAGGAAAGCAAAGCGAAATCAATCTTAAAGAATTACTTTAAGGAATTGTCGGAAGACTTTGAAGATAAACTTAAAATATATATTCAATCCTATCCATACGAGACTACGCAGCGTACTCCACTCTTGGTGGATGAGCTTTCGAAAATCAATGCAGTGTGGAGCAAAGTAAGCCGCGAATTTGCAACTGAATTTTATGGGATGCTGTTGAAGATCGCTACCAAAGTAGCGAAGTCGTCAGGTGGTTTGTTTGGACTGACAAGTTCTATTGGGGAAGAGGAAGCGAAATGGATGGAACTTCCGATGCTGAAGAATCCAAATTAATCCCGCTACATTACCATGTGCTAATAATTTACGTATTTAGCACCATGATCAATATTACACTTTTGAATGGCGGATAGGGGCTGGATCAGTAGTTCAGCCACACCTTTTCGCATCGTTTTCTTCATGTGGCTGGTGTTTACATTGGAATATGTTTACGGCTGGCACATTAGTCCTTTTGGTATCGTGCCCAGGACTTTAGTTGGCACGATCGGTATCTTTACTTCACCATTAATTCACGGAAGTCTTTCCCATTTAATTTCCAATACCATTCCGTTGCTTTTCCTGGGATCGGTAATTGTCTTCTTCTACGATCGAATCGGATCCGTTATTTTCTTTAGGGCCTATTTTTGGACCAACACTTTGGTGTGGTGTTTTGCCCGTCCGGAATCCAATCACATTGGCGCGAGTGGAATTGTCTATTCGTTGGCAACCTTTTTAATTTTCTTTGGATTTTTTAAACGCGATTTTCGGTCGCTGATAATTTCCATTTGTATCTTGGCACTTTATGGAGGGGTTTTCTTTGGTATCCTTCCAAACGATCCACGCGTTTCGTGGGAGTCACATTTAGCGGGTGCATTGGTGGGATTTGTTACCGCACTGCACCTGGGTAAATCCAAGAAATTAAAGTAAGGCATGGCTGCAGATGCAAATTCGATAATAAAGGAGATAAAGGCGGGGAAAGTAAAACCTGTTTATTTTTTACAAGGGGAGGAGCCCTATTTCATTGATTTGGTTTCCAACTACATTGAAGAGCATGTGTTGGCCGAAGCAGAGAAAGGTTTTAATCAAGTGGTATTGTACGGCAAAGACGCACCCATGGCCACCATCCTTACCAATGCCCGAAGGTTTCCGATGATGGCCGAGCGCCAGGTGGTAATCATTAAAGAAGCACAGGATATTCCGGACCTCAACAAAGAGTCTGGGGCAAAGTTGTTATTATCCTATCTCGAGAGCCCCGTTCCTTCTACAGTATTGGTTTTTGCCCACAAACACAAAACCCTCGACAAGAGAAGGGAACTTGGAAAGAAGATTGAAAAGCTGGCAACTACGATTACTGCCAAGAAGTTCTATGATAATCAGCTTCCTGATTTTGTAGCAGCGTATGCCAAAGAAGCGGAAGTAGCGATTGACGATAAAGCGGTTTTAGCATTGTGTGAGTTTGTCGGTAATGACCTGCATCGGTTAACCAATGAATTTGATAAGTTGATCATCAGCAATTCGAAAGGAGAGTCGATTTCGGTTGACCGGGTGATGAGCCATGTGGGGGTAAGCAAGGAGTACAATGTATTTGAACTTCAAAAAAGTATTATTAAGCGAGATTTCTTAACCGCCAATAAAATTGTTAATTACTACGAAAGCAATCCTAAAAAGAATCCGGTGATCCCTGCGGTAGCTTTTTTGTATTCCTTCTTCAGTAAACTTTTGGCAGCATCCCAACTTACCGACAAGAGTGACAAAGGAATTGCTAGTAGCCTGAAAATGAGCCCGTATATGGCTCGTGATTATAGTCAAGCTTTGAGACTTTTCAACACGCAAAAGCTTGAAGAAAGTATTCAGTCGATCGTGCATACAGATTTAAAACTGAAAGGTGTGAACACAGGTTCTGCCAACGATGGTGCCATTCTTCGCGAACTTGTTTTCAAGTTGATCAGCTAACACTAGATTATTCCGTTTACTTTTTTATAACTTTGGTCTGCATTAAAGGCCGGGGCTATTTTTTCGACTTGAATTTTTTGGATTCTTTTTTGCAATATTTTTTAAGCTTAGTAGTTTACTTTAAAACCCCAGACAGCCGATGACCCCAAACAAGGCGCTGATTTTTATATTCCTTATCCTATCGCTTGGAGCGCAAGCTCAAAATCAATTAACAAAAACAAAGACCGAAACACTTTTCGCGAAAGGCAATGAATTGGTCGACCACTCCAATTATGTTGCGGCTCGGGAAATGTTTTCCCAATTTTTGGATGCAGCACCAAAGGATGATGCCCGCAGGGTAGAGGCGGAGTACTATGTCGCGTTTTGTGCATTGAACCTCCAACACATGGATGGGGAAAAACTAATCGATGATTTTATCGATAACAATCCGGCCAGTCCGCGGGCAGCGACTGCCTATTATGACTTAGCATCTTTCTTTTATAATGAGAAGAGTTATACCAAGGCCATCCAATATTTCAAAAAAGTAGACTTTCCAGCCCTCACGATAGATAACCAGAACCAGGGACATTTCAAGTGGGGGTACAGTTTGTTCAATCTAAGGAAGCTGGAAGAAGCCCGCGAACAGTTCAATTTTGTAAAGAAACAAAAAAGCCCCTATGCCCCGGCTGCCAATTATTACTCAGGGTTTATTGCCTATGGTGAAGGCAAATATGATGAAGCATTAGAAGACTTAAAACAAGCGGAACGTTCTGAATCCTACGGCAATATTGTTCCCTACCTGATAGCCAATATCTATTACCGCCAAAGCAAGTTTGATGAGTTGATTGCTTATGGAGACCAGGCGGTCAAGAAACCAGGGGTCAATAATAAACAAGAGATATCAATGCTGATTGCAGATGCCTATTTCTTTAAGAAAGACTATGCAAAGGCAAAAGATGCCTATCAGGTATTTTTAGAGGAGAACAAAGACCGCGCTGATGCTGCGCTTCTTTACCGTGCAGGGTATGTGCATTACGAACTTGGACAAACCGACAAAGCGATCGAATATTTGAGTAAGTCAGCCGCTACAAAAGATACGGTTGGCTATTATGCCTCGTATTATTTGGGGATTATGTATTTAAAGAAAGGGGATAAACCCTATGCGCTAAACGCATTTGAGTATGCGAGTAAATCACCATCCGATGCCAAGCTGAGAGAGGAAAGTGCATTTCAGTTTGCCAAGGTAGCCTATGATATGGGTAAACCTGATTTGGCCATCTCTGCTTTCGAATTGTATTTAAAAAATTATCCTCAGTCGCAATATCAGGTTCAGATAAAAGAATTATTGGCACAAGCGTACATAAATGGCAATAACTACAACAAAGCCATTGAGTACATTGAAGCGTTGCCGAGTAGAAATCCTACCATGAACAATGCTTATCAGAAAGCAACGTATTTAAAAGGAGCCGAACTCTTTAATAAAGAAGAATACGCTGAGGCTGTTGCAGCTTTTGAGAAATCCCTTGAAAAACCAGGCGATCCAAAATATACCGGGCTCTCCAATTTTTGGATTGGTGAGGCGTATTCACTTGGAAAAAAGTACAACGAAGCAGCCATGCATTATTCGAAAGTAATCGAATTGGGCGCGAGCGTTGAACCGGATATCCTACTTCAAGCCCGATACGGACTTGGATATGCCTATTACAATCTGGAACAATTTGATCGGGCGTTGTTCAACTTTAAAGACTTCACCAATAAAACCAACCGCTCCAACTCCAATTATACGGATGCACTTATCCGCCTTGCCGATTGCTACTATGTTAGCAAAAATTATGAGGAGGCACTGAAGTATTATAACCAGGCGCGAAACATTGGTTCTCCGGACAATGATTACATTTTATTTCAGAGTGGGGTGATTAGTGGCATTCTTAGAAACTATACTGAATCCAAAAATCAATTCAATGCCCTTATCTCCAACTATCCAAAATCACCGTATAGAGGAGAAGCAATTTATCAGCGCGCACAATTTGATATTGAGCAAGGAAACTATGAAGTGGCTGTACAGGGATTAAGTCAACTCATCAGGGAAGTACCAAGCTCCCGGTTTATTCCGTATGCCTATATGCGTAGGGCAGCATCGAATTACAACTTAAAAAAGTATAATGAAACCGTTCGTGATTATGAAGCGGTGTTAAAGCAATTCCCAACACATCCCGTTGCGCAAGATGCATTGCTCCCATTGCAAGAGGCACTGGGTTTAGTGGATCGTTCGGATGAATTCAATAAACACCTGACGGAATTCAAAGCTACCAATCCGGAGAACAAAGGATTGGAAGGAGTGGAGTTTGAAACTGCAAAGAACCTGTTTTATAGTCAACAGTATCAAAAAGCGATTGCTAGTTTCAATAATTTCAAAGC